>QIGT01000137.1 GCA_003230835.1 Gammaproteobacteria bacterium | reverse complement strand
GATCAGGTTTGGATCAGGTTTTGCGGACAAATCCGAACAGACCTGTAGCGCCACCCTAATGACATCTGGTATGCTCCGCGGCCCCAAAATTGAGTTGCGTGAAAGGCAAAGATATGAAGCCGGAAATTCATCCCCAATACAATAATATCAAGGCTACTTGCAGCTGCGGAAACGTCATCGAGGTAGGCTCAACCTTGGATGAAGACTTTCATGTTGACGTTTGTTCCAACTGCCATCCGTTTTATACCGGTAAGCAGAAGTCTATGGACAGTGGTGGCCGTGTAGAACGTTTCAGGAAGCGCTTTGGTAAGCGTGGAGCCAAGGTTGCGGAAGCTGTAGAAGCTGCAGAAGCGACAGAAACTGCTGTGTCATCCCAGGCGTCTGAATAACGTACTGTTTGTCAGGGCAATGTGGCTCTGACCCCTCAATTTCCAATTGTTTCCCTCCTCGGGGCACCTATGCTTGTGCCTGTGGTCTTACACTACAGGTGTGTTTCACGGTGCTTGGAATGTCGTTGCAGCGAGTCTTTAGTAGCTTGAGTATATGAGTAGCTTGAGTAAATGGGTAAATAAAGCAACCTCAGGCTTTATGGTGGGGTTGCTGGGTTTGAGCTGTGCATCTGCAAGTTATGCTGGCCCTGGCGCGGAAGCGTACAACGAATTTCTCGAAAAAGAGATCATCTACCCTGATGAAGAATGGCAGGCATACATTACCGAGGTTGGTGAGCGCTTACTAGCCAAAAGCTCGCATAAAGATCGCTCCTATACTTTTGTGGTCACCGACCAGCCTTTGGTGAATGCCTGGGCAACACCAGACGCCTATATATTTCTCACCCGAGGCATCATTGCCCACTTCAATTCGGAAGACGAAATGGCCGCGGTGCTGGGCCACGAAATCGGCCATGTTATCGGTCGTCATTCCAAGCGACGGATCAGTCGAGCTCGATTGGGTGAATTGCTGGGTTGGGTAGCCACCTTTGCCACGGGTTCCAACTCAACCTACGGTTTGTCTAATACGTTGACCCAAACTGCATTGGCAGGGTATGGGCGAGAGTATGAACTGGAGGCAGATGAATATGGTTCAAAGTTCATTCTAGAGGCGGGCTACAACCCTAGGGCGCTATTGGACAGCATACAAATGCTGCGTGATCATGATCAATTTCAGCGGGAAGTGAAAAATCGACCTAATGTTTATCACGGTATATTTGGCAGCCACCCAGCGCACGCCAAGCGCTTGAACGAACTGGTGAACCAATCGCAGCATCTCTTTCCTGAAGAGTTACGTGCCCCTGAGCGGGATTTTTTCGAGATGCTCAGTGGCCTGAGTTATGGCGACGAGGCTTCCACTGGGGTGGTGAAAGATGGTGTTTACTATCACGGTGCGCTGCGTCTGCTGATGAAGTTTCCAGATCAATGGGATGTTAGGGCAACACCTACAGAAGTTTTTGGGGTAGCTCCTAACGCCTCAGCAGACGCGCAAATTAGTGTGCGACGGCAAAGCCCACCTGACGGCGAGCAAACCCCGCAAGAATATCTGACCGAAACCTTACGAAGAGATGATTTGGAAGACGGTGAGGAGATCGTTGTAGGGCCTTATCATGGTTATCTGGCCGCGGTAAATGTAGCGAGTGGCAATGCCCAGGCGAGAATGATTGCGGTGGTTTACAAAGACGGTGGCGTGTTCTTATTCAACGGTGAGTTAGGACCGCTTGGAGATGTAGAGGTATTTGAGCAGCAATTTCGAGATACGGTATTTTCTTTCCGCGCGATGACGGCTGCAGATCTGAGATTGGTCAATAATCAAAAGCTCAAGATTGTTGTTGCTGAACCCGGCGATACTTATGCGGGATTGGCAAAGACCATACCCATAAAATCTGATGCTGAAGCGACGCTGCGGGTGATTAATGGCCACTATCCGCGTGCTGAACCCAGGGCAGGGGACTATATCAAGGTGATTGAGTAGTCTTCACCTCGGTGTGCTTTAGAACAAATCTATGGCTTTTACTTCCTGGTGTTCGTTTGCTGGCGGATGAGATTCTTCATGTTTGGTGCGACGTGGTGTGAATTCACTTAAAAAGTACTCGAAAATCGCATTGCGCGCACCTGGGGTCGCAGGTTTGCCGGTGTCTGGATCGATTTTCATGGTCACTACACCGCTCGGTTGAATCGGGGAAACTTCTGGTGTGTCCGCCAAAGCTTGTTGCATAAAGTCGATCCAGATGGGTAGAGGGGTGTTTGAGCCATACGCTGTTGCCCCGAGAGGCTGATGATTACCAAAGCCTACCCAGACCGTGGTGACCAGATTTGGATTGTAACCATTGAACCAAGTATCAGCTGCATCGTTGGTAGTGCCAGTTTTACCGGCTAGGTCACCGCGCTCGAGAACCCGGGCTCGTCGCCCAGTACCCTTATTGATGACATCTTGAAGCATGGAATTCATGATGAATGCGTTGCGTTCATCAATCGCTCGAGGAGCCATAATGATTTCGGCTGTGGGGTCGAGTGCATCTGTCTCTACCTCCACCTCCACCTCTACCTCTATTTCTAATTCTGGGTTTTCGTCTGCGGCTAATAACGTTTCCAGTGAACTGACTTCTTCAGTTTCCGGCAAGACCAGAGTGCTTTCCTCAAGGGCTTGCGCTTGCAGTTCTTTCTCACATGCTTTACAGATCTGCGGATGGTTGGCGCGAAAGATAACCTCGCCATAAGAGTCGTGAATATAGTCAACCACATGGGGGTCGATTAGATAGCCGCCGTTGGCTAACACAGCGTAGCCCCGCGCCATGGCTATGGGCGTGACGGCCATGGTGCCACCACCAATGGCGAGTTGAGTATTACGGGGGAAGTTTCTCGTGTTGAAGCCAAATTTCGAGACATGATCTAGCACGTTACCGGCACCGACTTTGAGAAGTACTCGCATAGATACCAAATTTATCGAGCTGTACAGCCCTTTGCGCAAGCGCGTTGGGCCAGAGTAGCGCTTGTTGTCATTGTCAGGTCGGTACTGAGATTCAAGATTCGCATCATCAAAAACCAGTGGAGCGTCCATAAACATGTCAGCAGGAGTGACGCCGGATGCGATGGCAGCAGAGTAGACAAAGGGTTTGAAGCTGGAACCAGGCTGGCGAGCGGCCTGTAGTGCATGGTTGTATTGATTACGATAGAAATCGTACCCTCCCACCAGCGAAAGAACGCGGCCGGTATTAGGTTGTATGGAAACCAACGCCCCTTCAATCTTTGGTAACTGAGCAAGAATCCAGGTCTCGTCCTTGCGATCGATTCTTATGATATCGCCGAGCTGCAATATATCGTGCATTGTTTTTGGCGGCGGACCTCTTAGATCTACTTCTATAAAAGATCGGGCCCAGCGCGAGTCTTCAATACCCAGCGCAACGACCTCCGAACTTGATCGTTGTACCCAGGCAACAGAGTCAGATACCGCCATGACCGCGGCGGGTTCTAGCCCGCCGTAGACGGGCATTGATGCCAAGCTTAGCGCGATTTCTTGGCTGAGGCTGGCTGAGTAAGCCGGGGTTGCAAGGTTAGATTCTGCTGCAGAAACCTCGATAGCAGCCGCGATCACTTGTTCCAATAGTTCGTCAGGCAGTTGTGATTCTGCTCCGCGATAACCATGTCGACGATCATACGCAGTGAGGCCTTTGCGAATAGCTTTCTTAGCGCGTGCCTGCATGCGGCTATCTATGGTGGTGTAAATTTCGTAGCCACCGGTATAAAGGTCTGGTAGCAGGGTAATGGTCTGCTGTCGGACCCATTCTGCTGCATAAGGACTCGCCACATCGAGTTCGCGACGGTGAATACGCGCAGTAAGAGGTGTTGCTATGGCCGTTTCGTATTGCTGCGCGCTGATAGATTCCTGTGCGCGCATGCGAGACAGCACCACGTTTCTTCGCGTTAGAGCCCATTGTGGGCCGTTGATGGGGTTTCCGGCGGAGGGACGTTGGGGAATGCCTGCCAGCATTGCCAATTGCGGTAAAGTAAGTTCACTTAGTGTTTTGCCATAGTACGTGCGGGCCGCAGCCTCGACTCCGTAAGCACGCTTGCCAAAGGGCACCAGGTTGACGTAGAGCTCAAGTATTTCGTCTTTGCTCAGCTCTTGTTCTATTTTTAAAGCCAATAGCATTTCTTTGAACTTGCGAAGAAAACGCTTTTCCAGACTGAAAGAGACGTTGCGCGCGAGTTGCATGGTTATGGTACTGGCACCGGGTCCGAGTTCACCCTTTGTGACAAGTGTGTCAATCAAACTCAACAGATCGTTGGTGAGAGAAATAAAATCGATGCCGTTGTGTTCGTAAAAACGCTTATCTTCAGTATCTAGCAGTGCAAGTATGAAGTATTCGGGCACTTGTTTGAGCTCTACCGGTATGAGGCGCCGCTCGCCGAATTCAGCCAACAACGCACCATCTTGCGCTAGAATTCTCAGCGGGGTTTCTAGCTGTACATTGCGGTAGCTCTCAGCTTGGGGAACTTGGGGGTCCAAATAGAGGAAGATGCCGGCTAGACTGAGGACTGTGGCACATAAACCGGCGAGGCCCAGCCACATAATAGCCTTCATTGCATTCCGGGTGGTTTGTGTCAGGTATTCTGTCAACTTGTACGGCTTGTAAGTGAAAAGGAAATTCTAACTGCATATGGCACATAAACGGCAGACAAAAAATCGCGACAATTGAGTGTGGTCTCACGCAAAATACGTATGAGGCCGATTGCTCTATGGTCGAGACTGTTATTTAATGCTGCGCTGCATGTATAGGACGTAAGTGCCCGCGCCATCAAAGGAAATCTACTGTGGCTTTGTTTGGAAAAAAGACAAATATACTCCTCGGACTGGATATTAGTTCTACCTCAGTAAAACTACTAGAGCTGTCCTATTCGAACGATAAATACAGGGTTGAAGCATACGCGGTTGAACCGCTTCCACCTAATGCCGTTGTGGAAAAAAATATCAGCGATGTAGAGGGTGTTGGCGAAGCTGTTAGACGTGTCCTCACTCGTGCTAAAACATCGACCAAGGTGGCTGCGGTAGCTGTGGCGGGTTCTGCAGTTATTACCAAAACAATTGAAATGGATGCTGAGCTCTCCGACGAGGAGATGGAAAATCAGATTACCGTTGAAGCAGATCAATACATACCTTATCCGTTAGATGAGGTTGCCATTGACTTCGAGGTGCTGGGGTTGTCAGAGCGTAACCCGGAGCAAGTAGAAGTGTTGCTGGCTGCTTGTCGACGTGAGAATGTTGAGATGCGAGAGGCGGCTCTCGATCTAGGTGGCATCAAGCCGGCGGTTGTTGATATCGAAGCCCATGCGATGAAACGGGCATTCGACCTGATCAAGCCTCAGCTTGGCAGTAATCCTGAAGACTTAGTTGTCGCAATCATCGATATTGGTGCGACCATGACTACGCTGTCGGTGTTGGCTGAAGACAAAGCCATATATACGCGCGAACAGCTGTTCGGTGGCAAGCAACTCACTGAAGAAATCCAACGTCGCTATAGCTTATCTTTCGAAGAGGCTGGTTTGGCCAAAAAACAAGGCGGCTTACCAGACGACTACGAAGACGAGGTTTTGCAGCCTTTTAAAGAGGCCGTGTTGCAACAAGTCACTCGTTCCCTGCAGTTTTTCTTTTCTTCATCACAGTACGATGATGTCGATTATATAGTGTTGGCCGGCGGTACTTCTTCCATTGAAGGGCTAGGCGATATGATTGAATCTAAATTGGGTACGCCCACTTTGATTGCAAATCCGTTCGTTAACATGTCATTGGCATCCAAAGTTGATGCGGACGCTCTGTCTAATGACGCGCCGGCGATGATGATCTCGTGCGGCTTGGCGATGAGGAGTTTTTCGTAATGGCGAATATTAACTTACTCCCTTGGCGTGAATGGGAACGTGAACAGCGGCAGAAAGAATTTCTTGTCCAAGTTGGGGCTGTTCTGTTGATTGCTGTGTTATTGATTTTTGGGGTCGGTCAGTACTTTGACACCTCTATTACTAGTCAGGAAGGGCGAAACAGTTTCCTTGATCGAAAGATCAAAGTGCTTGATGAGCGAATCGCAGAAATAAGTAACCTGCAAGAACAGCGAGAGGATTTATTGGCCCGTATGCGGGTTATTCAAGAACTACAAGGCAACAGGCCCGTGATTGTTCGCGTATTTGACGAGATGGTGCAAACTCTAGCTAAAGGGGTTCACTATAAAAGTCTGGGAATGACAGGCACAGATCTTACTGTTGCCGGTGTGGCGGAATCCAACAATCGCATTTCGGCTTTGATGCGAAATTTGGATGGCTCAGATTGGTTTGCTCAACCGAACCTCAAAACAATTAAAGAGGATCCGGAAAATTCAGATTATGGAGAGCAGGCGTCGACATTCGATCTGACCTTTGTACAGGTTAATCCGAATGAAAAGAAAGAGGAGGATCAATAATGGCATTACAAGATTCTCTAGACCAACTGAAGTCGATCGATTTTAACAATCTCGACATAAACAACATTGGTTCATGGCCTGGCGTGGTCAAAATGATATTGATGGTTGTTTTGTTTAGCTTGGTAATGGGTGTTGGCTACTACTGGCATGTGTTAGACAAGCAAGATAGCTTGGTTGTCGTAGAGCGAGAAGAAGTAGATCTGCGCAAGGAATATGAAGAGAAAGCGCAAAAGGCTGCGAATTTAGATGCGTATCGACAACAGAAGAAAGAAATGGAGGCAGCATTTGGTGCCTTGTTACGACAGCTACCCAGCGATACAGAGGTGCCTGGTCTCATCGACGATATTACCCGTACTGCGTTAGACAACGAACTGACCATACAAAGTATTGATTTACAGGTGGAACGAAATACCGAATTTTACGTCGAGCTACCGATTGAAATCGTGGTCGAAGGCGACTACCACAAGATTGGCGCCTTTGTGAGTAGTGTTGCCAATTTGTCTCGAATAGTGACATTGCATGATTTTCAAATTGCCCCGCAACGCGACACACAGATGCTGCGTATGCAAATAACCGCAAAAACCTATCGTTATCTTGAGGAGAAAAGCTAATGACTAGCACTCCAAGAGTTTTCTTAGGGTTCGCAATGCTGCTGATAGCCATGGCTGGTTGTAGTCCCAACACGGACTTTTCAGATATAGAAGTGTTTATGGATGAAGTCGATTCGCGCTCGCCAGGTAGAATTGAACCCTTGCCTGCTATCGTGACTGTACCGCCATTTTCCTATAAGGCCAGTAATAAGCGCAACCCATTTGAACCTCCGGTGTTGGTCAAACGGGTAAATAGAGAGGGTGGCCGCCAGGTCAGCCCAAATCGAAATCGAGTTAAGCAATTTTTAGAGCAATTCACCATTGGCCAATTGGCCATGGTGGGTACCCTGGCTCAGGGCAGGGCGGAATATGCCTTGGTCCGAGACGTGGAGGGTGGTGTACACCGAGTCCAATCCGGCGACTACATGGGTAGTGACCACGGAAAAGTCCAGGGTGTTACGGATTCTGGAATCGAATTGATAGAAATTGTTCCTGATGGAACCGGTGGTTGGGTTGAACGCCTTCGAACACTATCGCTGGCAGGTGGAGCATAAAGGATGAAAAAGATGTTTAGACAACTAATGGTATGGGCTAGCCGCGGCGCAGCTCTGGGAATCTTCGGCCTCGCGAGCAGTCATGCACTCGCAGTAACCATGGAGTCCATTGATTTTTCATCGTTGCCCGGTGATCGCACTGAAATTCGGATGACCTTTGACGGGCAACCCCCTTTGCCCAAGGGATACACCATTGAGCAACCGGCACGCATTGTGCTTGATTTGCCCGGCGTGGTGAGTGGTTTAGATGAGAAGCATCACAATCTTGGCATCGGCAATGCACGTCGCGTGTCAGTTATCAGCACCAAAGATCGCACCAGAGCAATTGTCAATTTGACTCAGCTGGTGAGTTACGAAACCAGCGTGGAAGGCAACACGTTGTTTTTACTCGTGGGTGCAGGTGATGTGAGCGGTGCGCCAGCACCTACGGCGAGCCTCGCTAGCGCAGACGACCAGCGCTATAACACCGCAAGCTCGGTGATTGAAAATGTAGATTTTCGCCGCGGTAGTGGTGGTGAAGGCCGCATTATTTTGACCCTGAGTAATCCTAAGGTACCGGTAAATGTGACCAGTGATGCAGGTAAGATTCGAGTTGAAGTACGTAATACAAGCCTTCCAAATGATCTGCGTCGTCGATTGGATGTCACAGATTTTGCAACGCCAGTGCAAATTGTTGATGCCATACAAGAAGGCAATCATGTGGTATTTACCATAGCTGCCCTTGGCGACTATGACTATCTCGCCTATCAGGCTGACAATACAATGTCCATCGACGTCACGCCGCTCACACCTGACGAAATCGAAAAGCGTGACGATATATTCAAGTTCAAAGGCGAGAAGCTTTCTTTGAACTTCCAAGATATCGAAGTTCGCTCGGTACTCCAGTTGATTGCAGACTTCACTGATCTCAACCTGGTTGCGAGCGATACGGTGAGTGGCCGCATTACGCTGAGACTGAAAAATGTACCTTGGGATCAGGCCTTAGAGTTGATCTTGAGAACCAAAGGCTTGGATCAACGTCAAGTGGGTAATGTTTTGTTGGTGGCGCCTGCTGCTGAAATAGCCGCGCGTGAAAAACTTGAATTAGAAAACCAAAAACAAATTTCTGAACTCGCACCATTGCGAACAGAATTTATACAAATCAGTTATGCCTCAGCCTCGGAATTGTTCGAGTTGTTTAACGGTAGCGGTGCAAACGGCCAAAGCATCATGTCTGATCGAGGCAGTGTGATTGTTGATGAGCGCACTAACTCTATTATTCTCACTGACACCGCAGATAAGCTGGAAGAATTTCGCAGGGTGATCGCGCAACTGGATATTCCTGTACGTCAGGTGCTGATTGAAGCGCGGATTGTGACAGCCAATGCCAACTTTTCTGAACAGCTAGGTATTACATGGGGTGGCGGCGCTCTCCGGCAGAGAGGAGATACAGGGCTACGTATCGGTGGCTCACAAGAAACATTGACTGAGCTTACAAATGTCGATGATGATGGCACTGTTACTATCACAGCGCCCGGTGATCTGGTTGTGGATCTAGGCGTGACTGGAGCAGGTGCTACAAGTATTGGCTTGGGTATCATTCGGGCGGGTTATTTGGTTGATCTAGAGTTGTCTGCATTGGCTTCTGATGGTCACGCCGAAGTTGTGGCGCGTCCAAAGGTCATTACCGCAGATAAAAGTACGGCGATCATTGAATCGGGTGTAGAAATTCCTTTTCAGGAGGCATCGTCTAGCGGCGCAACCTCCACATCATTCAAAGATGCAGTGTTGTCCTTAGAGGTCACTCCCCAGATAACCCCTGATGATCGAATCATCATGGAACTCAATGTTAAGCAGGATACTGTCGGTCAAGTCTTCAATGGTGTGCCATCGATCAACACCAACGAGATCCAAACCGAGGTGTTGGTAGACAACGGTGCGACTGTTGTATTGGGTGGTATCTTCCAAACGGATAGGAATATTTCTACCACTAAAACGCCGTTTCTTGGCGACTTACCTTACGTAGGCAGGTTGTTTAAGAGAACCATCGAGCGCGATGACAAGCAAGAATTGCTGATTTTCATCACGCCGCGGATTATTGCGGATACGATCACTGATCGTTAAGCTATACCGCTAGGATAGCGTCGCGCCAAAGCTTCGCATCTATTACACTAAACGGCGCCCATAAGGCGCCGTTTTTTTATGACACGTCAAAATATTTTTGTAGTTGGACTCATGGCTGTAGGTAAAAGTACAGTCGGAAGAATGTTGGCTGATTCGCTCGACATGCCATTCTATGATTCCGACCATGAAATTGAAGCTCGGGCAGGGGCGGAAGTGTCTTGGATTTTTGATGTCGAGGGTGAGTCGGGTTTTCGCGATCGTGAAGAACAGGTAATAGATGAGCTCACTCAACTGCAAGGGGTGGTGATTGCCACTGGAGGTGGCGTTGTGAAACGGCAGATCAATCGACGCAGGTTGGCTGCCCGAGGTATCGTAATACACTTAGACTGTCCGATTAAAAAGTTGCTCGCGCGCACGCGCAAAGACAAGAAGCGCCCTTTGTTGCTCGGCGACGACCGCGAGCATGTGTTAACAAAACTAATGTGTGAACGGGGACCACTGTATGCGGAAATCGCTGACTATCGGTTTGTATCCACTGAGCAAAGTGCCAGGGCGTTGGTGCGCCAAATTGAACGCAAGCTGACAGATGAAGGCATTTTGTAGCGCGCGTATGAGACTTAATCCGAGGCTCCGTTGATAACAAAGAGAACCCACACGTGCAAACTTTATCGGTAAATCTAGACGATCGTTCTTATCCTATTCACATCGGTAGCCAGATACTCTGTGATTCAGATCGGCTCTCCGGCTTGTTATCTCTGGCTATTAAGGGCAAGCAAGTCGCTTTGTTCACCAATTCGTTGGTCAATAATTTATATGGGTCTGCCGTATATCAGGCGTTGTCGGGCTATAGTGTTGATGTTTTTGAGATGGGTGATGGTGAAGCCCACAAGAGCTTGGACACTTATAATCAGGCGATAAATTTTCTCATGGAGAAAAGGCATAACCGCACGACCTGCTTGATCGCATTAGGCGGAGGAGTGGTTGGAGATTTGACTGGCTTTGTCGCTGCAACCTATCAGCGCGGCGTCGATTTTATACAAATACCGACCACCCTATTGGCCCAGGTTGACTCGTCTGTAGGCGGCAAGACCGCAGTTAATCATAGCCGTGGTAAGAACATGATTGGCGCATTCCACCAACCTAAAAAAGTTGTGATAGATATAGATTGCCTGAGTTCGTTGCCGACACGGCAGTATGCGGCGGGTTTGGCAGAAGTGGTGAAATACGGAATTATTGCCGATGCTAAGTTTTTTGCGTTCTTAGAAGAACACCGCCAAGGCTTAATGGATAAAGATGAACAGATCTTGGCACAAATTATTATGCGATCCTGCGAAATCAAGTCCGAAGTGGTTGCGGCTGATGAAAAAGAAAGCGGCGTTAGGGCGGTACTGAACTATGGGCACACATTCGCCCACGCCATCGAAAATTTAACCGGTTATGGAGAGTGGCTACATGGAGAGGCTGTTTCCATCGGCATGGTCATGGCTACTGATTTTTCAGAGCGCAGCTATTTACTTCCGCAAGGTGCTAGGCTGCGTGTTGAACGGCTGCTAGAAGATTTGGGTCTTCCGATAGCATTGCGTGAGCCATTATCAGCGGAAAAAATGTTGCAAGCGATGGGCATGGATAAGAAGACGACAGATGGCCAGCTACGGTTGGTGGTGGCCGACGCGATTGGCGAAGCTCGGATCACAGGCGACTTTGATGCGGATTTGCTGAAGGCTGTGTTAAGCGAGTATTGCGAGTAAGAATATGGCCCGACGTTCTTTTCTCAATTTAACGCACAATCCGTTCGAAGCACCGCGTGAGGGTTTTTACACTGGTGCAGATCGGAAAACCCATCTCGATCATCTGCGCCACCTCAGCCAATGGTCTCGGCGAATACTGGTTGTTAGTGGGGCGTTTGGAATCGGTAAGAGTACGCTATTCCAAGAATTATCAAACAACATTGAGCCGAAAATTAAGGCCGCGCGTATTTCAGGGTCGGTGGTCACCTCTGAACGAGAAGTACTGGTTGCCCTTGTTCAGGGCTTTGGTATTGCTGTGGATGATGATATGCAGGTTGCAGATATCGCCATTCTTTTGCAGCGATACACGCAAGAGCAAGAAACTGATGGCCAAATTTGTATGGCGATGCTGGATGATGCTCACCTATTAGACGCCGGAGCAATTGCCAAACTAATCTCTATTGTTGGTCAGTGCCCAGTACGTCTGGTGTTGTTTGCTGAGGCGAGCATACTTGGTAATGTCACTCGAGCGGCTAAGCAAAATGAGATGGAGTGGTTCGAAATTCGTCTGACAGGTTTCCCCAAAGCGGAAGTTCGCCATTATTTAGAGTGGCGTTTGGCCCAGGCACAACATCGTGGTCGCCTACCTTTCACCAATGAACAGATAGACACAATTGCGACCCGATCTGCTGGCAACCCAAGTGTCATTGATCGAGTTGCAAACGAACTGATGGCAGATATGGAAATAGGGCAGATGCGAAATAAAACCGGCGTATTTCCGATGCGCCATGCAGTATTGGCATTGATGTTGGTTGTATTGGTGGGATTGGCGTATTTGCTCGCCCAACCCGAGGATGTTGTGCCCGATGACATAGTGATACTGAGCGACGGGGATGAACTGCGCAGTACCTTGCGGGAAAATCAACCGCATAGGCCAGTCCAGGAGATGCCGGCGGATAACCCGGCGGATAACAGAGAAGCTAAGCCATTTGTGGAGCCCGGTCACGAGGTGGCTAACACACAGACATCACCGCAACCTGCCAGTGAAACCGACCCCTCCGAAGCTATAGAGGCAGAAACTGTAGAACTAGAAGCCGAAGAACGAGAAGCCACAGAAATCGTTGAACCTGTGGTCTCTGATATTGAGGTGGCTGAAGTTGAGGTAAGAGTGCAACAACCCACTAAACCTGCTTTGAGCGAGAGCGTAGGTTTCAATTCAGCGCAGTGGATACTGCGTCAAGCAGGTGATCGATTCACCTTGCAACTATTGACGCTTTCTAAGGCAGAAGGCGTGACGCGGTTCATCTCAGCCCAAGATGATCCGAGTGAGTTTGCGGTGTACCGTGTGCGCAGTGGTGATCGCAATCTCTATGTCATCACTTATGGTGTTTTTTCGACCCACGGCGCAGCTCAACAGGCAGCAGATCAACTCCAGGATCGTTTGAATGGCGCTAAACCATGGATACGGGCATTGAGTTTGGTGCAGGATACCATTCGCGGTACGCCTCAAGATTAAGGCAGCTGGCTTGAGCCTACTAGATAGATGTCCACTTCCCGAGCGGCCTCTCGACCCTCGTGTATGGCTCTGACTACCAACGACTGACCTCTACGGCAATCTCCCGCTGCGAACACACCGTCGACATTGGTTTTATACTTGCCGTAGGCAGCTAGGTAGTTTGAACGTGGGTCATACTCTAGGTCGATTGGATCGCTGACAGCGTGCTCTGGACCTAAAAACCCCATCGCCAGCAACACTAGGTCTGCCGGCCAGTCTTTTTCTGATCCTTCGACGTTGTGAAATTGGCCATCTTTCATTTCAACTTCAACCGTGCGTATACCGGTTAGCTTGCCTTCATCGTCGCCAATAAAATTTAGAGACGAGATTGAATAGACGCGAGGGTCCTCGCCCTGCACAAGCTGGGCTTCTTGGTGGCCATAGTCGGTGCGATAAATTTTCGGCCAGGTTGGCCAAGGGTTGTTTGCCTCTCGTTCGGCTGGTGGTTGCGGGAATAATTCGAAATTGACTAGGCTCTTGCAGCCGTGACGTAAGGAGGTACCAATGCAATCAGTACCGGTATCCCCACCCCCAATGACGATGACGTGTTTGTCCTTTGCTGAAATGTATTTGCCGTCCTTGTGCTGGGAATTTAGTAAGCTTTTGGTGTTTGAGGTTAGGAAGTCCATGGCAAAGTGAATGCCGTCTAGGTCGCGTCCAGGAATGGGTAAATCGCGAGGAACGGTGGCGCCAGTGGTTAACAATACTGCGTCGTTGTCTTGTTGCAATGTAGAAATAGATAGGCTGCCTGAGCTGCCATCGCCAATTGCGGTGCTAACAATGAACTCAACGCCTTCGTCTTTTAGAAGCGCAACGCGACGATCAACCACCTCTTTCTTGGCCAATTTCATGTTTGGAATGCCGTACATCAGCAGTCCACCAATTCGATCGGCACGTTCGTAAACTCTGACCTGGTGACCTGCTTTGTTAAGTTGGGCTGCTGCGGCTAGCCCAGCTGGCCCAGAACCAATAACGGCGACTCTTTTACCAGTTCGTTGTTCGGGCGCTTCGGCCACAACCCAGCCTTCGTCAAAACCGCGGTCGATGATGGCCATTTCAATGTTTTTAATGGTAACTGCTGGGTCGGTGATGCCAAGTACACATGCCCCTTCGCAAGGAGCGGGGCAAACGCGACCGGTAAATTCGGGAAAGTTATTGGTTTTGTGAAGGCGATCTAAGGCGTCGCGCCATTGGTCGCGATAAACCAGATCATTCCACTCGGGGATTAGATTGTGAATCGGACAACCTTCTTCAGACTGGCAGAAAGGCACACCACAGTCCATGCACCTTGCCCCTTGAGTAGCGAGCCGCTCGACATCGTGATCCACATAGATCTCGTCAAAGTCTAATATACGCTTCGCGGTATCGCGATATGGTGCCGCGTTGCGTGGAAATTCAATGAATCCAGTTGGTTTGCCCATGATGCTCGCTTTAGTTCCCTTAACCGGCGCTTACTTGTTGTTTGCGCTGTTCCAATACTCTTTTGTAATCAGTTGGCATCACCTTGATAAATTGGGATACAGACTGCTCCCAGCTATTGAGTAAAGTACGCGCAACTTCGGAGCCTGTGTATTGCGCATGATTTTCAATGAGCTTTTTCAACTCGTTAATGTCTGCTGCTTGATCCATAGTTTCTAAGGCCACCATTTCCATATTGCATTGAACGCGAAACTCATCCTTTGGATCCCACACGTAAGCCATACCTCCGCTCATACCAGCGGCGAAGTTTCGTCCGGTAGCGCCTAAAACCACGACTCGTCCGCCGGTCATATACTCGCAGCCATGGTCGCCGATGCCTTCAACTACTGCTGTTGCACCACTGTTGCGCACACAAAATCGTTCCGCTGCGACGCCACGAAAGTATGCCTCGCCAGAGGTTGCACCATAGAGGGCGACATTGCCGATAAGAATATTCTCTTCGGCTTTAAATGGGCTGGCCTTGGGCGGATAGACGATGATCTTGCCGCCGGACAATCCTTTGCCGACGAAATCATTGGCGTCGCCCTCGACTTCAAGAGTGACTCCTTTGGCCAACCAACAACCCAAGCTCTGTCCGGCGCTGCCGTTAAATTTAAAGTGAATGGTGTCTGCGGGTAACATCTGTGGCCCAACATCTGTGATGATCTTGTTCGACAGCATCGCACCCACCACGCGATTGGTATTGACGATATCCATTTCAGCCGAAACTTTCTCGCCTTTGGTGATGGCTGGGGCTGCAAGTTCCATTAGTTTGTTATCTAGGGCGAGATCGAGCTCGTGATCTTGGGGGTGTTGTGCGTAGGAACCTAGAAATTCGGCTGGTATTTTTGCAGGTGCGAGCATTTCACCTAGATCAATGCCTTGGGCTTTCCAATGATCGATGGCGTCGTCAACTTCGAGGAGGTCTACTCTACCGACCATATCTTGGATACGGCTTATACCAAGCTCAGCCATGATTTGGCGTAGTTCTTTGGCCACCATGAACAGATAGTTCACCACATGATCGGGTGAGCCGGTAAACTTCTTGCGAAGTTCTGGATCTTGAGTAGCAATACCTACCGGACAGGTGTTCAGATGACATTTACGCATCATGATGCAACCCATGGTGATCAGAGGGGCAGTAGCAAAGCCGAATTCTTCTGCGCCTAACAAACATGCCACGGCGACATCGCGGCCGGTTTTAAGTTGGCCATCAGTTTGCAGCACAACGCGCGAACGTAGATTGTTCATCACCAAGGTTTGATGCGTTTCGGCGATACCCAGTTCCCAGGGTACGCCAGCATGCTTGATCGAAGTAAGTGGCGAAGCGCCAGTGCCACCAGTATCGCCTGCAATAACCAGATGATCTGCACGTGCCTTGGTCACTCCAGCGGCGACTGTGCCAACCCCTACTTCTGCGCCGAGTTTGACGCTGATACGTGCCTTTGGGTTACCGTTTTTGAGGTCGTGAATCAGTTGAGCCATATCCTCAATGGAATAGATATCGTGATGAGGCGGTGGGCTGATGAGTCCAACACCCGGTGTGGAGTGCCGTAAACTGGCGATGTAAGCATCGACCTTTGCTCCCGGCAGCTCTCCTCCTTCGCCAGGCTTAGCGCCTTGGATGATCTTGATTTGCAACTCGTCTGCGTTGCTCAGGTAGTTAATGGTGACGCCGAATCGACCACTGGCGACCTGCTTTATCGCGGAGCGCTTTGAATCCCCATTAGGTTCCGGCTGGAATCGAGCAGCGTCCTCACCCCCTTCCCCAGTATTTGATTTACCACCCAAACGATTCATGGCAATGGCGAGAGACTCGTGGGCTTCAGCACTAATCGAACCAAAGCTCATTGCTCCGGTCGCAAAGCGTTTGACTAACTCTTGTACACTTTCCACCTCTTCAAGCGGAATTGGCGACGTGCTCTTGAATTTAAGCAAACCACGTAGCGCCGATTTTTTAGTATTCTCTTCGTTCATGTGTCGAGAAAATTGCCAGTAAGCATCTTCGTCGTTGGTTCGCGCTGCGTTTTGTAGCTGGGCTATGGCGACGGGATCCCACATGTGCGTGTCACCGTGGCTGCGCCAATGAAAGTCGCCAGGATTGGGTAGGACATTCAGCGGCACAACATTGCGACTGGGAAAACCAAAGCCATGGCGTTTTTGCATTTCCTCGGCCAGCACACCTAGCCCTACACCTTCAACACGACTGGCGGTGCCCGTGAACGCAAGTTTGATAACCTCGTCCGCTATGCCCACTGCCTCGAAAATTTGCGCACCTTTGTACGATTGCAATGTGGAGATGCCCATTTTAGCCATCACTTTGAGCAGACCTTTTGCCACTGCTTTGCGATAAGCACTGACAACATCATCATCGTCGACAATGTGGTCGATATCGTCCATGTGACCCTTGGCTCTAACATCCCAGAGGGCTTCAAATGCGAGATAGGGGTTGATGGCGTCAGCACCGTAGCCGATGAGTAAGCAGTGGTGGTGCACTTCCCTGGCTTCGCCACTTTCTACAATCAGGCCGATACGAGTTCGAGCGTGCGCTTTAACAAGATGTTGATGCACGCTAACTACAGCCAACAACGAGATAATAGGCACCAGATCTTCGCTGACCTCGCGATCTGAAAGGATGACCAGGCTATAACCTTCATCGATGGC
>QIGT01000174.1 GCA_003230835.1 Gammaproteobacteria bacterium | reverse complement strand
ACTCTCTCTCTTTCTCTACGAACTTTTCAGATTCGCTTTGCGTTCCACCGCACCTCCGACACTGATGAATAGTGGACCCACGCAGGCAAAAAGTAAAAGCCCGGCCAGTATGAAAAATGCGCTGTTGTAGCTGCCAGTCGCATCATAGATATAGCCAGCCAGAGGAGATGCGGATAGCACAAACGGAAGTTCGATCCACCGAAGTACGCCGTTAGCCAGCGCAAACGATGCACTGCCTACTGAAGTTGATATGGAAAAAGTGCGCAACGGTGACATGCCTGCGTAGCCGAAACCATAGATGGCCGCAGCCAAGATCGCGATAGGGTAAGTGTCCGCTTGTGTGAATGCGAGCAAACCGGCCGCCTGGCAAACTAGGGCAATCCAAATGCTCACACGTGCGCCAAAAAAATCGGATAGCCAGCCGACAATCGGTTTGCCAAATGCGGCCATGAGCGCAGCACTAGATAACACCAAGGCTGCCTGATCTGTGCTAAAACCGATGTCCAACATGTGACCAAACAGATGCAGCATGACAGCTGCGAAAACGCAGGTCATGGAGCCGAAAATCAACCCGATGCTCCAGAATGCACGCGTTTGTAGCAATTCCTGCCAGGTCCATTGGCGCAAGTCATTTGCTGATGCAACGAATGGCTCGGTCTGCTTGGCGTGATATTTGTGTCCGTCGCGGACCTCGCCGATATCTTCAGGGCGATCTTTCATGAAAAAGAAGACCACAGGAAACAGCGTAACGGCTGTGGTAATGGCGAAAATATTGTAGCCATAGCGCCAGCCGTAGGAGTCAACTAACCAAGTGACTAACGGCGGCATCATGATACCCGATAAAGAAGCGCCCATGACCGCAAATGCGATTGCTCTGCCGCGCCAATGATCAAACCGAAAGATCACCGAGCGATGCCAAGCTAAGCCTCCCATGCAACTGATACCTACTCCCATACCTAAGCCGACAACGAGGTAGAATTGCCAAATATTTTCAACCGCACTGAGCAAGATATAGGACACAGAAACAATCCCTATACCCCACATGATGACAACACGGGGTGAGTTGCGATCTAGATAGCTGCCAAGTTTTGGGGCGATGATCGCCACTACAATCGCGGCTAGAGAAAACCCGATAGAAATGGACATACGGCTGCCATCCGCTAGGGTTTCAGCAAGCGCCGGTAAGAACACGCCCCTGGAGTAGGCATAAAAGCCGGTGCCGAGAAAACCGAGTAACCCCGCTACCGCGACCACTACCCAACCATAGAAATACTCTCGTGGCGGGTTGGTCTGGGGCTGCTTGATTATCCTCTCCTTAGGAACGTGTTAGGGTCGCGCTTGTTAATCACTCTATCATTGGTAAGGCATGTATGATCGATCTTTACACCGCTTCAACACCAAACGGTTGGAAAGCATCTGTTACTTTAGAAGAGTTGCAGCTACCGTACGCTGTGCATCCTGTCGACTTGTCAGCGGCGCAGCAGAAGCAAGAATGGTTCCTCAAGATTTGCCCCAATGGTCGGATACCCGCGATTGTAGATCGAGAAGAAGGTGATTTCGCAGTTTTTGAGTCTGGGGCTATTATGCTGTACCTCGCCGAAAAAACCGGTCAACTCATGCCGAGTGATGCGAAGGGTCGCAGCGAGGTAGTGCAGTGGCTGATGTTTCAAATGGGTGGTATTGGTCCCATGATGGGGCAGGCTAATGTTTTCTTTCGCTATTTCCCTGAGAAAATCCAACCCGCCATTGATCGCTACCAAAACGAAGGGCGACGATTGTTTGAAGTATTGGACAATCGACTGGCTGAATCTGAGTGGTTGGCGGCAGAATACTCCATAGCCGATATTGCCAACTGGTGTTGGGTGCGATCGTATAAATGGTCGGGGATCGAATGTGACGACTTAGTTCATCTCAAACGTTGGCGAGATGCCATGCGTGAACGTCCAGCCTGTGAACGAGGGGTTCAAGTTCCACAGAAAGTGGAAAATTTGGAAGAGGACAAAGAAGCTGCGGAAAAGTTCGCGCGCAATGCGCGCAAGATGGTGCAGACTTAGACTTTTTTCGCAATCAGTCGGCCGCCGCAAGGGTTATTTGAAACGTGGTAGGTAGTTCGTTAACCAGGCACAGTTCGCCTTGTGCCTGGCGGACTAAGGTTCTTGCGATGGTCAGGCCTAGGCCAGTGCCCCCAGATTCTCGACGAGTGGTAAAGAAGGGCTCGAATATCCGATCTTTGTTACCTGTAGATATGCCGCTGCCATTGTCTTCTATTAAAAGGCAAATCTGGTTGTCTTTTTCGCTCGGGAAATCGTGCAACCACAGCTTAACTTCGCTGGCACCATGTTCAATCGCGTTTTCAAACAAAGTCTCCAACGCTGCAGATAGCGCACTTTCGTTGGTCTTAACCAGTGTATCTTCGGTGAGGTTGATGACGGTCAGTTGTGCGTCGAATTGGGGGGCAAGCTGTTGCACTATTTTGTGAACGCTGACATGGGTTAAGGCAGGCGCCCCGATGCCTGCCTTAGTCAAATCCATAAGACGTTGCGTCAGTCTATGCAGCCGCAGCGCATCGTCAGTGATGTTGGTTAGAAAACGCTGATGTTGTTCGCTGTCCATGGTCTTGCCGTGATCTTGGAGTACTTCAATGGCGGCGCGGATACTGGCGATTGGCGTTTTAAATTCGTGGGACACATGTCGAGAGAATTCTTGTAGATGATTAGCTCTTTGCTCTAAGGCATCAGCCATGTTGGATATGGCATGTTGCAAACGTGCAATCTCAACGGTTCTTGGTTTGAGGAATTCTGGAGAGAGCCTAGATTGTGCCGCGGTTATTTCGCCCAGTGCAATCTTGGTAGTTTGATCGGCAAGGCGCTGAATAGGACGGGCGATGAGTCGAAAAGTGAGTAGCGACATCACCACAACCAGAACAATGAGTAACGCTAGGCCTTGCAGAAGTAACCAGCGTTTTGCATACAGTGCTTGAATAATGCTAGGTGGTGTACGCGACAGCATAACTGCTCCGACAAGGCGGTCATGCAGTAAGATGGGTGTTGCAACGAAAACTCGAATACGGCTGGTACGGCTTATCGATCCTAGGGTAGTCACTTCCACACGCTCGTTTTTTTGCCGAATGGTGCTTACAGGTAAACCGCTGAGTGCCGCACTAATTTCTTGACTATCCACAATGGACAGACCCGCATCATTACCGGTACTGGCAATGATGACGCCCCAAGGATCTACCACTCGAATACCTGCAAGGGTTGTCAGCTGAGCATCTTTAAGCACCGGCATGAGGCGCTTTCCAACGCGTGTTGCAAATAAGTTTGCTGCCGAGCTTTTGATCCCATCAGGCAAAGGTGGCAGCGTTGGCGAAGTGGCCAGGTCTAGGGTGGGTGGTTGTGGCAGCCAACCGCGCGTGCTTCGAGGTGAATTTTTTGGTCGAGGTCGGGTCACTGCAAGCCAGTTTTGTGTGCCTTCTTCAAGAATTAGAGATCGGTAGAACGCAGCAACAAAGGCTGCTTGTGCAATAAGTGCGGATTCTGTTTGGCGAACTAGGGCGCTTTCGTAGAGGCGCATAAGTTGAATGCCAGCAACTGGCAATAGAAGCACAACCAAGTTGATGCCGATGAGTAGGCTACGTAGAGAGATCCTGTGTTTCATGCACGTTTAAGTCGATAGCCAATACCGTGCACAGTTCGAATTCCCGGCGTCTTCAGATGGTCTAGTTTGTTACGAAGCCGACGCATGTGACTGTCAATGGTTCTGTGGCTTACGACACGGCGAATGTCATATGCGCCTTGCATCAATGCATCTCTCGACAAAACACTATCGGGACGTTTGAGTATGGTGTGCAAAAGCTGGTACTCAGTTTGTGTGAGTTCTAACAACACATCTTGCCAGCGTATCTCGTAGGTGTCTGGATTGAGTACGTAATCATCTACTTTTAGAATACGCGGTTGCTGATGTTTAGACTGTGTACGCCGAAGATTCGCCTTTATTCTCGCCAGTAACTCTCGTGGGCTAAATGGTTTGCCGACGTAGTCATCGGCACCCATCTCTAGTCCGAGAATACGATCGACTTCTTCGTCTCTAGAAGAGAGCAGAACAATGGGTACTTGGGATATTTCTCGAAGTTGTTTGCATACCGCCAAGCCATCGAGTTCTGGCATCAGTATATCGAGAACAATGAGGTCGGGGGCGTGGCGGCGGTGAATTTCGATAGCCTGAATACCATTTGCCGCAGTAAAGGTAGCATAGCCAGCTTGTTGTAAGGTGAATACAACCACTTCTCGAATATGAGGGTCGTCGTCTACGACTAGCACACTTTGCATGGTGAGATTGTACGCTGTTCGAAGAAAGCGTGGGCTAATGTGAACGAGATTGCGCAAAAATTGCACATTTTTGTAGTCTAAATTGCGAGCTTTGTGGGCAGTTTTGAATTATCCGTTTGGCAAAGTTCAATACATGTCTTATGTAGAATTTTTGCCGCCGAATTTTTTCAACCGAACTGTCCTGTTCTGCTTAATAGCCGGAGCCATGGTGATTGCCATCGAACCTGCTATTTGGCTTTTTCAAACTTGGTACCAACCCGGCTATGAGGGTACTGGGGTAATCGCCTTTGGTTTGACTGTTGGCTTTTTCCTTTGGTCGTGCAGTTCTCCATTGTTGCACCCGCGCACTACGCCAGCGACTTGGTTGCTATTGATGGTGTCCGCGATACTCCGTTTGGTATCACAGCTGTTGGACATCAATGTTGTTGGTGCGTTGTTGCTGTGTGTTGATGTTTATGCGATCGCGCGCATTGTTGGCGTAGATGTTCGGCAACGCAGTTTGTCGCCACTGTGGCTGGCAGTCTTGTTTGCTTTTAGTTTACCCATTGAACCTATGCTTCAGCGTGTGTTTGGTTATGGCCTCCAGTTGGTATCGGCCCAGGTCAGTTGCGCCCTACTTGCGCCGTTTTTCTCCGACCTTGTATGCGAGGGTGTGCGTATCACTTTGGCAGGTCGCGACGTGTTGGTTGACTTGCCATGCTCTGGATCAGAACTTTTATCACTCTCAGCTTTAGTATTGGTGGGGCTCTTTTGTACAGCGCGCCCTGATCATAGGGCAGTGTTTAAGGGATTGTTCCTTTGGCTCTCGCTGTCGCTGTTAGGCAATGGTGTGCGTATTGCAGTGCTGGCGGTTGGAATTGTTTACCAACAGGACATTGGTATAGATGTCATGGCACCGCTTCCGCATACCCTCATAGGATTAGTGATAGTTGCTGGGGTGAGTTCGATTTTGGTGGCTTGGACCCTGACTTTGTCATCGAAAAGAGCTGTCTCATCGAAAAGAGTACTGTCACCAACAAAGCCTGCTGCGCGTGTTAGACGCTTTCGCTATCCGCGCCTGCTTGCGATTACTCACCCAACGCTGCAAGTCTCGTTGTCGATAATGTTTCTAGTCTTTGCGTTGGGCGTCGGTATGCTTAAACCGCAACCAGTAGATGCGTCCCCAGCCTTGATACCGCCATCGACGCCATTGGTGGTGGCGAACTTTGCTGCGGTTGAACACCCTCTGTCTAGTTTGGAGCAAACCTACTTCAGCCAATATGGTGGTGGCGCCAAGCGCTTCAGCTATGGACCGTATGGGTTGTTGTTGGTGACCACCGCATCTCCGCTACGACACTTACATGACCCGACAATTTGCCTCACCGGTGCCGGTTTTGATGTGCGGCTGCTAGGCACAGATCATGTTATGAGCTCTACCGTTTATGCAGCCAAACGACTGGCAGATAACACTGTTTTCGATGTCTACGTTTCTTACCTTGCAGACAACGGGCACACCGCCAGTAGCATTGCGGAAGTAGTTTGGCGCTGGTTTAAAGCGCCACAAACCCGTTGGACCATGGTTCAACGCATTGTGCCTCGTGCAGATAATTTAGATGAAGCAAAAACCAGGGCGTGGATGGCCTCCATCAACCGAGCGTATAACTTGAGCCAGGAGACTTAATATGAAGACCCCATCCCAGGTCGGTGTTTGGGTTGTGGCGTGGATACTGTCTGTTAGCTTGTCTGCTCCAGTAGGTGCCACAATAAGTACCAATGATATCGATAAGTTGGCGGGATCTATCGAGGGGACGATGGCGGGGAAAGTGGTCTACTTTGCCGCGCTTAACAGTGAATATAGTGTTGTCATTCATGGTGACATCGCCCAAATCACACTCAAACAAACCTTTCAAAACCCTTACGATAAACCCATGAACGCCCGCTATCTATTTCCGTTAAACAGCAATGCAGCGGTGCATGCGATGACCATGCGGATCGGTAATGAAATGATCACGGCTGAAATTCGAGAAATTGAACAAGCCAAGAAAATATTTTCCGCAGCCAAGAAACAGGGCAAAGCTACTTCGTTGTTGCAGCAACATCGGCCCAATATGTTTACCCAAAAGATTGCCAACTTGATGCCTGGCTTGCCGATTGAAGTTGCTATTCAATATGTTCAGGTGGTACCAAAAATTGATGGCGCTTACGAATTGGTGGTGCCCATGGTGGTGGGTCCACGCTTTCAACCGAATGGTGCTGAAACGGTTCGTTACAACAAAGATCTGCAGGCTTCAGGCGTTATCAGCCAAGCTGTAAAAAACCAAGGTGCAAAAACCCCCGGGGCTTGGGAATTTTCCACGCTCCCTGCCTATCCTGCAACTGCCGATGTGCATTTGCCCAAAGAAATTATTCCACAACGGGTGAGCTTAGATATTGAGTTGGAAGCACCCTTACCTTTACAAGCCACCACCAGCAGTACTCACCAGATCAGTGTCACAGACCATTCCTCTACCCAGCAGCACATTACATTTGCAGCGGGTAAGGTCATAGACAACAAAGACTTTGTCTTGCGCTATCGGTTAGATGGAGAGGTTGAAAATGCCGGTATTTTAACCCACTGGGAGACCGGCGAAGGGGGGTATTTTAGCTTGCTCATAGAACCGCCAGAAAAACTGGCGGACACGCAGGTGTTGCCGCGTGAAATGGTTTTCTTATTGGATTGTTCGGGGTCGATGAGTGGTTTGCCTATGCAAGCGAGCAAATTGTTCATGTCCCAAGCGCTTGCTGCTCTTCGGCCAACGGATACTTTTCGTATCATTCGGTTTAGTGATCAAGCGACAGAATTTTCGTCTATTCCGCTACCTGCTACCGCGGCCAATATCGCCCGTGGGCTTGCCTATACAAGATCTTTATTTGGTAGTGGCGGCACGGTCATGACCGCAGGGATCGAGCAGGCGCTTTCTCCGCCCATACCTAAGCAGGCAATTCGTAATGTCATTTTTCTAACGGATGGGTACATTGGTAACGAAATGGATGTATTGCAACTGGTTGAGCAGCTTCTTGGTAAGGGTCGGATGTTTGCTTTTGGCGTGGGTACCGGGGTTAACAGATATTTACTGAACGAGCTGAGCAGGGTGGGTGGTGGATTTACTCGTTACTTTGATCCGACACGCTCTGAGGAAAGTGTTGGGCAAGTGGCGAAGGCATTGGTGGCTAAATTACAGTCGCCTGTATTGGCTGATATTGAAGTTGATTGGGGTGATATTGAGGTGACAGATGTGCTGCCATCACGCATTCCAGACCTATATGTGGGTGATTCCATTCGTATCACCGGACGCTTTAGCAATCCTTCAGAAGGGCATTTACAGATCAGTGGTCGCTCTACAAACCAACGCGCGCAGATGAAAATACCGCTTATCCTAAATATTTTTGAAAAGCGAACAGCAATTCGACAGCTGTGGGCAAGAACCGCGGTTGCTGATCGTATGCATACTTTTGTTACCCCAGCCACGATGCGAAAAGATCGAGTCACCAATGACAATTTGCAGGCTGGGATTACGCAGCTTGGGCTGACTTATCAACTGGCCACGAGATGGACTGCCTTTGTTGCCGTTTCAAAGCAGATTTATAACACTCAACCTGAAAGTAGTACTCATGCGGATGTGGCCCTGCCGAAGGTCTCCGGCGTGTCAAAACTTGCCTATAACCAACTTCCCTCGAATAGTGGAGGTATGGCTATGACGGGTTATGGCGCGCCGGAACCTGGGGTTTGGCTGGGCTTGCTGGTGGCGATGTGTTCGCTGTGGCTGGTGCGAAGACGTGTCGTTTCTCGGCGGTTGATTCAGCAGTTGACTTGATGGTGTAGACTGCTCGCTCTGGTCAAAAGAAACAGAGTGACATGAAGTGGTTAAGTTGGCTCTTGGTTGTTGTTGTTTGCATTGCTGTCGCTGCTGCCATTGGCTTTTATAAGTACAGCGAAATTCAGGCGAGTATTGCCCAAGGCAAAGCATTTCCGGAGCCTGTTGAATCGGTTGAGTTGTACGTTGTTGAGCAAATTCTGCGCACGCCGAGTCTTACCGTTACCGGGGAAGTGGTCTCTGCGCAATCGGCCGCGGTGCGAAGTGAGTTAAACGGTCGCATCGTTTTTGTTGGCTTTGCCCCAGGCGCGCGCGTGACTTCAGGTCAAGTGTTGTTGCGTCTTGATACCTCGGAAGAAATAGCGCAACTTGCTGAGGCACGGGCCACTCAGAAAATTGCTAAGCTGGCGCTCGATCGCAGTGCTCGACTGGTGAAGTCTGGGGCAGGTTCTGTTGAATCTCGTGATCAGGCGCTGGCTCAATTTGAAGGTGCGGGTGCAAGAGTTCGTGCTCTAACCGCCCTGATCGACAAGAAGACCCTTCGCGCCCCATTTGCTGCGCTGGCTGGTTTGCACCAGTTGGAGCCAGGCCAATATCTGGATGCGGGTGATGTGGTTGCAGAACTGATCGGTCTAACAGACCGATTGTGGATAGATTTTTCTCTGCCTCAAGAACATGCAAACATCAATGTCGGCAGCAGCGTGAAGGTCTCGTCCCAAGTAAGCCCACAGGCTCTATCTGCAACGGTGATCGCTAGAGCAGCTTCGGTCAATGTGCGCTCGCGTAACCTTACCTTGAGGGCTGAATTGCCATCCTCAGGCACTCTACTTTTGCCCGGTATGTTGGTCAATGTCAGTATCGTGTTGAACGATACTTTAACGGCTACCGTTGTACCCGCCACGGCGGTGCGGCGTGATGCGTTTGGATCGTCGGTATATGTCCTCACCGAAGTGGTCGAAAACGGTGAACCTAAAACCCGGGCGAAGAAGCGGCCGGTTGTGATAAGCAATATTGTTGATCCTGATCAAAGCGCAGACTTAGTGGTGGTGATTTCAGGTTTGCGCGTGGGCGAACAAATTGCCGCGCTTGGCGCATTCAAATTACGTGACGGTTCCTTGGTGCAGGCTCATGCTGCGAATGCAGAGGCTCAGGCAAGGTTGGTAGGGCACTAGTATGCCGCAGGTGCTGCCTAGAACCGCCACTACTCCACGTATAACCGATATTTTTGTTGAACGACCCGTTGTGGCAATTGTTATTTCGATGGTATTGGTGCTGATTGGTGTGCGCGCAGCGATAGAGTTACCGGTACTGCAATACCCCAAGATTGAAAGCTCGTCGCTGGAAATAAGTACCCCATATATTGGTGCTTCAGCAGCAACCGTGCAAGGTTTTGTCACAGAACCTATTGAGCGTGCTGCGACTTCTGTACCGGGTATCGACTATGTCGATTCACAGACCAGGGCTGGAAGTAGCCTGGTTACGGCATGGCTAAAGATCAACGTTGACAGTACTGATGCGTTAGCAGAATTGAATACCCGACTCAGCCAGATACGTTTTGAACTACCCGCCGGTGCTGAAGACCCGGCAGTTCGCGTGCGAAGGGCAGACCGCCCGCAAGCGGGTTGGTATTTAGATGTGCCTATTCAAGCCGATATGAATCGTGCGTTGATTACCGATTTTCTTGTACGCCGCATTAATCCGCAACTTGCTGCGATTTCTGGGGTGCAAGAAGTTTTGTTAGAAGGTGGGCGTGAACCCGCCATGCGTATTTGGCTCGACCCAGATCGAATGGCGGTGTTTAACATCAGTGCCCAAGATGTGACTACTGCGCTCACACGCAATAACATGATAGGTACCATTGGTTCCAGCGAAAACTCCGCGCGCCGTATTGATTTGTTAATCGATACGAACTTGCACGATGTGGCGGAGTTTGAAGACTTGGTCATTCGCCAAACCGAGGGCGCGTTGATTCGAATTAGAGATGTGGCACGCGTTGCACTGGGTGCTGTTGAACCTAGAGGCACAGCCCGCGCCACACAGAAGCCTGCCGTATTTATTTCAGTTTGGCCGCTACCAGGTGCCAACGAAATTGAGATCGCAGACGAGATGTACGTTATTCTCGATCGTATAAACAAGGATCTACCAGACGGGCTCGAAATTTCGATCGGCTACGATGTGACGACCTACATGCGCAATGCTTTGCGGGAAATATTCATCACCCTTGCAGAAACCGTGCTGTTGGTAGGTTTGGTAGTTGTGTTGCTTATGGGTTCGCTGCGAACCGCCATGGTACCGCTGGTCACCATACCCATATCACTTCTGGGTGCCATAGGGGCGATGAGTATCATGGGTTTTTCGCTGAACTTATTAACAGTGTTGGCTGTAGTGTTATCAGTGGGGTTGGTGGTTGATGATGCGATAGTGGTGGTGGAGAACGTTGCCCGCTATATGCGCAACGGCATGAGCCGATATGAAGCCGCGCTGGCCAGCTCACGACAGTTGTTCTCCCCGATCATCGCCATGACACTGACCTTGGCGGTTGTTTATGCCCCGATAGGGTTTCTGTCTGGCTTAACTGGAGTTCTATTTAAAGAGTTTGCTTTCACTCTAGCCATAGCTGTGGTTATTTCTGGTTTTGTTGCACTCACTTTGTCACCGGTGATGAGCGGGTATGTGAATTCGAGAAGAGCCGATGAATCACGCTTCACAATTTTTGTGAACAACATTTTTAGTGCAACGCAAGAGCGATACCGTGTGCTGCTGGATAAGTTGTTGTGTCGTAATGGCCAAGTATTGTTTGTGGCTTTCTTTATCATGTTGCTGGCTGTGCCATTTTTCCTTTTTTCTCAAAGTGAACTTGCGCCGAGAGAAGATCAAAGTGAAATTCGCGTGGCCATCATAGCGCCACCGGAAGCGTCGTTAGACTACACAGAACGCTATATGTATGAGGTGGTGGATGCCATGTTGGCGCTGCCAGGCTCTACCGAGATGTGGCAAGTACTGTTTGGCTCCGGCGCATTTGGCGGGATGCTGTTTGTAGACTATGACGAGCGTGACAAGTCAGTACATGAAATGATGCCCATGGCGTTTCGTAACTTATCCCAAATTCAAGGTATACGCGCTTTCCCCTTATTGGCTTCGGCGTTGCCAACTGCGGGCCGCATGGATGTAGAGCTAGTGGTGATGTCCCCAGACAGTGCCAATGAAATGTTGCCGTACTCTATTGAAATGATAAATGCAGCCCTGCAAAGTGGTGTGTTTATGTTTGCCGACACAGACTTGCGCATAGATTTGCCTCAGGCTAAGTTCGAACTAAATCGTGAACGAATCGCCGATTTGGGTATGGATGTGGCTGCAGTCAGTCGGCAGTTGGCGGTGTTCTTGTCTGGTAATTTTGTTAATCGATTCGACTATCACGGCAAGGCGTATCGAGTCATTCCCATGGTGGAAGACTTTAATCGGCTAAATCCGACAGCTCTACTCAATTTAAAAATACGCACGCCTGCGGGTGATTTAGTGCCTTTGAGTACGCTTGCTAGCCTGCGCGATACCGTGGCGCCCAGAGTGTTGGGTAAATTTGAACAAAACAATGCCTTTCGAATAACCGGCGGGGTGATACCCGGCACCACCAAGGAGCAAGCATTGTCTGTGCTTGAGCAGGTTGCGAAAGACGTGCTACCGCCAGAATATAGTATTGACTATGCTGGTGAGTCGAGACAGTTACGAACGGAAGGAAATACCCTGATTGGCGTGTTGGGACTTTCTTTGGTGTTTGTTTTCCTCGCCCTGGCGGTTCAATTTAATAGCTTTCGAGACCCGTTGGTGGTGCTGGTCGGCTCGGCCCCATTAGCAATTTCTGGGGCGTTAGCGTTCACCTTTTTTGGTTGGACAACAATAAATATTTACTCTCAGGTGGGCTTTATCACCTTGGTGGGGCTGATTGCGAAAAACGCAATCCTGGTGGTGGAGTTTGCTCGGCAAATGCAAATGCAAGGAATGAGCAAACTTGAAGCGATCAAGGAATCTGCTGCCACGCGCCTAAGGCCAGTGCTGATGACTACCGGGGCGACGGTGATGGGACATTTCCCCTTAGTAATGGTGTCAGGAGCAGGGGCGGAAGCGCGCAATAGTATCGGCATAATATTAGTTGCCGGTATGCTCATAGGCACAACATTCACTCTCTTTATTTTGCCCAGCGTCTATCTATGGTTGGCCGAACGGCATTATGCAACCCCCACGCAAACGCTTGAAGGTGCAACAACTTAAATTTGCAGTGATAAGAGAGCGTTACTTAGATTCGATAAAAACGCCGTGCGGTTTCGCTGAACATAGACTGTTGATCTGCGTCATCGTACTGGTGAGCAATCTTCTTTAGCCCGTTCCAAAGAATCGGGTAGCTTATAGATAACCGGTCTACAGGAAAGTTGCTTTCAAACATACAGCGTTGGGGACCAAAGCACGCTATCGCGTGGTGGTAGTAGCGTGCTTGAGCCTCTACGAATTCATCGGATGTGGGTGGTAGGTCTCGTTGATGCCAGCCAAATCCGTTGTCAGGCATAGCTAAACCACCTAACTTCGCCATTACGTTAGGACATTCTGCTAGCGCAGCAATGTCGTCTTTCCACGCGGCGAAAATTTCTTCTCGCTTGTCTGCATACGGACCAACCCCTAGCGGTGTGCCGAAATGATCTAATACCATGGGCGTATCGGGAACTGCTTTTGCTAACTCGTAGAAATCTTTGTTCTGGTGGTGGTAGTGCCAAGTGTCATAGCTATAGCCACGCTTACCCAGCAGGGCCACACCCTGGCGAAACTCGTCCATAGCGTACAAACCTTCGGGTGCTTGGCCCGGGATACTTAGCGCTTGCGGATGAGGATCTGTGGCGCCTGTGTGGCGAATGCCACGAAACAAACCTTGGCCAGCTTCTTCGTGTGCGTCCAACACTTCATCTAACTGAGCATGGGCGAGGTCTGCTCGGCCGACGATTGCCGCGATGTTGGCTTGGTTTTTGTCTTCGCTAGAGGCTTTGGCGATGCCGACCACATACTTGGTTTCACCAATGGGTTTTAGGTGTTCTGGTGCTTGTTTGTCATATTGTGATCCACACTCTAAAAAGACGGTTTGTACAACGTTGTGGCCGGCTCCGGTATCACCCCACAGTTCAGCCAGTTCGTAGGTCCAGTTCTGGCGTCGCCATAGGTGATGATGTGGATCGACTATTTCGCGTGCTGGATCGATGATGGTTTCACTTATCTGCGCAAGCCATGCTTCGCTGTCTTTAGACATCCTTCCCCCAAAAAGCTAATTGTTGTGTGAGTTCAGTGTACCTATTTGCTGGATTTAACGGCAGGTGTGGTATTGACATCAAAAAATGTGAACCGGGTACGCCCCCGGGTCGTTAATTGTGCGGGTCTCAGCGTTTCTGTCGGGTCTGCTTTGGTATAAATTGCCCTCCTAAATTTGGTCTGATCTGTACATGGGATTTACAGTGCGTTTATCCGCTTTACTCATAGCGATTATTTGTCTTCATCTACCTCAACCCAGCCAGGCTCAAAGCTCTGGTTATGATTTGCCGGGTGGTCCGCTGCGGGTGCGTAACGTCAGCCCTATTGTGCAGCTTTATGGTTTACCCAGAATGATTGGTGCCCGGGTTCTAACCGAATCTAAAGAGATTTCTTTCAATTTAGAAGCTGCCAATAACTTTCAAAGCCTAAATCGTCAAGGCACATTTGCCTTTTTCGATGGCGAATCTTATTTGTCCAGCTACCGCATGCGTGGTCTTTGGCAGGAGGGTTTGGAGTGGGGGATTGAAATACCTCATGTGGTGCACACGGGTGGCGGACTCGACGGGCTGGTAGATGAGTTTCATGAATTGTTTGGCCTACCCGATGGTGAACGCTCGCTTGCGTCGCGGGGACGTCTGGACTACTTGTTAAGATCTAAGGGTGTGGTTTACGCAGATTTTAGTGATAGCCGCCGCGCGCTGGGTGATGTGCGTGGATTTGTTGGTTACCAATGGATAGACACCGCACGTGATGCGCTGGCTATACGAGGACAAATCAAGCTGCCGACTGGGAATGTTGGAGATTTGTCCGGTTCGGAAGGCACTGACATATCGGTATGGGGTGAGTATGAATACAGCTTGCCTTTGAGTAATTTTAATCTGCGTTTTAGCTTGGCGGGAGGCTTGAGTTATCTTGGTGAAGGAGAGCTTATTCCCGAAGACCAAGAAAGTTGGGTTGGTTTTGGTCATTTTGGAATTCAAGTGCCCCTGCACCCGCGCTTCGAACTGCATGCTCAATTAGATGCGCACGGTAACGTGCTGCGAACGGGTAATCCATTGGTAGCGGATGGCGGAGTACTCGGCACGATAGGCGGACGTGTAGGTATCACACGAACACTGTGGCTCGACTTTGCGCTGATCGAAGATTTGGACAACGAAAGCGCTTCAGATGTCGTTTTTCAGATCATGTTGGGTACAAGATTGTAGATCATACAACGTGCTAAGCTCTACGCATTCGCGTAAGCATACTTTAGAAAATATTATGGGGAGGGCTCGCAATGGCGATGCAACGTACGCCTTTGTTGATGGGGTCAATTCTAGATCGTGGCGCCAAAGTTGCGCCTAACGAAGAAATAGTCACGGCTACTACCAGCGGCGTTCGTCGGCAAACTTATAAAGAAACGCGAGATCGCGCGCATCAACTTGCGCATGCACTTGCAGATGCTGGGGTCAAGGTGGGAGACCGGGTGGCCACATTTATGTGGAATGGTTCTCGTCATTTAGAGGCGTACCACGCTTGTGCTGGCATGGGTGCAGTGTTGCATACGCTGAATGTGCGACTTTCAGATAAAGACCTGGCATACATCATTGGTCACGCGCAAGACAAGTTGATCATTGTCGACGCTGATGTATTGCCGCTGTTAGAAGTATTGAAAGATCGAATGCCCAGTGTTGAAAGGGTCATCGTAGCTACAGAAGAAGGCTTCGCGGGTTGGTCTACAAATCTACCCAATGCAGTAGATTATGAAGCGTTTATTGAAGGCAAACCCCGCCAATATGATTGGCCCAAGATTGATGAAAATTCCCCTCTGGGCTTGTGCTACACCAGTGGCACCACGGGTAATCCAAAAGGTGTTGAATATGAACACCGTTCTCAGTACCTCCATACCATGGTGCAATGTATGACCGACGCGATGGCGCTTTCAGCCACAGATACAATCTGTAGCATAGTGCCAATGTTTCATGCTATGGGATGGGGTATTCCCTGGTCGGCTTTGATGCTGGGTTGCAAGCAGGTTATGCCGCATCGGTTCATGGACCCAGCGCGCCTGCTCGATTTGATGGTGAGTGAAGGAGTGACTTTGTCGGCTGGCGTGCCGACGATTTGGCAAGGTGTTAAGGGGTTGTACGAAGCGCAGCCATCCCAATATGACCTGTCAAAACTTTCGCGTCTGACCTGTGGTGGAAGCTCTCCACCGCCTTCGCTGATTCGTTGGTACTGGGATACTTTGGGTGTGGAGATGATTCAAGGCTGGGGTATGACTGAAACCTCCCCCCTGGCTACTTTGTCGCGACGAGTGATGAAGCGGTCGCAACTCGAACTCTCTGAAGATGAACAGTTTGAAAACGTGGCTAAAGCGGGCCAACTGATGCCGGGTATCGAGCTAGAAATATTCGACGAAGACTTCAATCCCTTACCCCATGACGGCGAAGCTGTAGGCGAGATTCTTATTCGTGGACCTTGGATATGTTCCGAATACTATAACGATCCGCAACCCGAAAAATTTCATGAAGGTTGGCTGATCACAGGTGATGTGGGGAAGATCGATGCTGAAGAATATTTGATTATCAGTGATCGTTCTAAAGACCTGGTGAAGAGTGGCGGTGAGTGGATCTCATCTGTTGACTTAGAAAACCATATTGTTGCCTTGGCAGGGGTTGCTCAAGCTTGTGTGGTCGCTCAACCACATCCTCGGTGGGACGAACGTCCGGTGGCGCTAATTATATTGGAAGAGGGCGCGCAGGTCACAGCCGAACAAGTAATCGAACACTGCGGAACCGCATTTGCTAAATGGCAGTTGCCTGATGATGTTCTATATGTCGACAGTATCCCCCTAACTTCTACCGGCAAAATGAACAAGAAGGTGGTGCGCGCAGATTTGGATGCTAAGGGCTATCAATTGCCTGATTTGCGCACAGTGCCTCCAGGCTAACGGATTGGATTCATAATCATGGGTGACAGGTAGCGTCGGCTCTCTTGTCCACTTCTATACGCTGGGTTTGTGGCGCAACGCTGACCATGTGCGCAGCCTTTGGCATAGGGCGTTTCGCCTACACGCCGCTACTTCCTGAAATGATGAATAGCTACGGTTGGTCTTTTGCCCAAGCAGGAGACGTTGCCAGCGCAAATTTCCTGGGTTATATGGCGGGCGCGCTGCTTGCCCCCGTTATGGCAAATTCACCCAAGGCTCGAACTTGGATGTTACTCAGTCTCATCGCGAGCGTGTTAACAACTTACCTTGGCGCAGAAGTGACGGGCTTTTGGGGCTGGGTAGGGTTGCGCTTTGCTGCAGGTGTTGCCAGCGCCCTATGTATGATCATCCTTACCACCCACCTGATGCAAACCTTAACAAGGCAAGGCACAAACCACCTTGGCAATATTCATATCGCTGGAGTTGGAGCGGGCATACTGATGTGTATGGGCGTGGTTTATTTGTCGGTAGATGTGGCTGGTCAGTGGGCTAGGTTGGGTGTGCTCGCTGGGATGTTAATGGCGTTGTCTTGGCTGTTGTTAAATCGACAGCTTTGGAATTTAACCCAAATCGATGGCGCAGATGGTGCAGATGTTGCAGATGTTGCAAATGTTGCAAATGTTGCAAATGTTGCTAAGGGTGAAAAAGCCAAGTTATGGCCGCTGACTATTGGCTATGGTTTTTTAGGTTTTGGTTATGTTGTTGCTGCTACATTTGTTGTCGCCATGGGA
>QIGT01000338.1 GCA_003230835.1 Gammaproteobacteria bacterium | reverse complement strand
GTGGATGATGAAGAAGAGTTGATGGGTTTAGATTTGGTCTCTCATAACGAGCGTGGTTATGATTTGTAGTCTCGCAGGAGACTACTAAAGCTAACTTCAGCTTGGCCGTTAACCATGGTATACCGATCATGGATGACGGACCAAGCAATGCAACAAATAGGGTTCCCCAGCACCAACACTGGACCACAAAACGTCGGCCAGCAGAATTCTGCCACGCAGAATCCTCCTCAGCAGCCACAAACAGTGCCACAACAAGCTCATGTCGTGAACAACTCGACGGCATCATTTAGCGGTGCTGGCTTTCAAGTAGTCCCCTTTGTGCTAGTGCCTGCTTATATCATGGCCTACCCACAAATGATGGCAGGTGCGCCGGTTAATGCACAGGGTGGCGTGAATAGCGGTGCTGTGCCGGATGCTCCTACCCAGGGTGTTCATGTGACTTCCAATCCAACCAATAGCTTAAGTTCGCCTGGCGGTAACAGCTTCGGTGGGAGTAGTTTCGGCAGTTATGGGATGTCTGGTTTTGCTATGGGTGGCTTTGCTATGCCGGTCATGATGTCACCGGTATTACTGCAAATGGGTTTTCCGATTTATGCACCGACTCAGGCTTCAACCCATCAGCCCTCTCAGCCCAACCCAGTGCTTGATGCTCCCCCGTCGGTGCCTGCGGTGGATGCAGATCCAATTACAGTGCCTGATCCTATCGTGCGGCCCGTGGTCAATACTGATAGGGATGTGATTGATGTTGTGCCAAATACAGAACATACGACAAACTTCCCAACGCTGCCTATAGCGCAATTGTCAGCTACAGACTTCGCTGACTACCGGCTGATTGAAAAATCGAAGCAGCAAGAAACTTCGTTAGTGCTTGAGTTGATGACTCAAGACGGTGACGTCATCACCTTAGATTTTAACCAGTTAGATTCCATGGAAATGAGTCGATTCGGCGGCAACACATTGGATGGTCAAAATGTTAAGGACTATTCATTTAGAGAAGCAACCGAACGCGTAGTCACCATGCAGGTGAGCGGTGACATATCATCCGAAGAGCAGGCCGCCATTGATGAAGTACTGTCGACCATAGTGAGTGTTGTGCAAAGTTTCTTTACTGGTGAAGTGGGCGATGCTATCGACAAGCTTAAGTCTATGGATTTTGATGCTCAGCAGCTGTCCTCGTTGGCGCTTAATATGTCCATGACAAAGTCTGCCAGCGTGACCAAGGCTTACCATGATGGTGCAGACGGCCAACTCCATGATGTGGCGCAAAACGATGCCAGTGTGGATCAGGCTCTAGATTTCTTAGCCACAGAACAAAAACGGCTGATCGATTTAGCCAAAAGTGTTCTAGACGCGCCAAGCTCGGCAAACCTGATTCGCTCTTTGGTGCCGCCGCTATTATCTGAGCCTTTCGCTGATTTGCGAAAAGAAATTATTGCCTCACAACAAGTACAAGAGCCTGATGAGGTAGATGAAACCGAGGCAGCATCTTAGTCGTTGTGAGGATCTAGTTGTTGCGTTGGTAGGCTTGCCTAACAAGATGGTCGATCAGTGTAGGAAAGTCATAGCCTAGATGTTTGGCGCCGTCAGGATAAAGACTTGTAGGTGTCATACCCGGCAGGGTATTCACTTCTAGCAGGGTGATCTCGCCAGAATCGGTTACGATGAAATCTGCTCTAGAAAGATCTCGTAAGTCTAATATTCGATGTGCGACTAGGGCAAATTGTTGTAGTTTTTCGCTAACGCAAGACTCTAACTGAGCCGGAATCACGTGTTCACTGCTGCCGACGGTGTAACGATTTTCATAGTCGTACCATTGCCCATTTGCCGTGATGACTTCAATCACGGGGTGAGGTACAAGAGTCTGCCCAACTTCTAAAACTCCTACGGTAATTTCTTTACCCCTAACAAAAGCTTCGACCATACAGGGCCCGAATTGCAGTGCGTTAGATAATGCCTCAGCAATATTTCCGCCGTTAGGCAAAGGCGTAACGCCTAAGGCCGAACCTTGGCTAAGAGGTTTGATGACAACTGCTGGACCCAAGATTGCTAGTACTTCTGCAACAACTCGGCGCAGTTCCTTTTCTGTATTTTGCGCCGGGGTCACAATCATATCTTCAGCCACGGGTAGCCCATGGCGCTGGAAAAGGGATTTTGCGACAGATTTGTCCATTGCCACGGCGCTACCGTGAACACCACTACCAACGTAACTGAATCCCAGTAATTCTAAGAAGCCCTGTGCTGTGCCATCTTCGCCTGGTGGTCCATGTAAAGCTGGGAAGACGACGTCTGGTTTGAGTGCGAGTAGCATGGTTGCACAATTTAGATCTAACTCTATGGCTGTCGCGGTATGTTGTTTAGCTCGTAACGCGGCGACCACTTGGTCGGCAGATTTCCTAGAAACTTCAGCCTCGGCCGAGTGCCCACCCATTAGAACAGCCACCTTCAGTGGCCTATCTTGTTGCGACAGAGTTTGTTGCGACTGAGCTTGGTCAGTTTTCACTAGGTTTTAGGGATCCCGGTCATGATTGAGCGGTGGCTGTGGTTATCTTCTACGGCTCGCATTTGGACTCGCTCTATGTTTCGCATTTCACTTCGCGGTGATACTTTGCACCAGCGCTCGTGATCTCTCCATGCCCCGTCAATGAAGAGAAAATTTTCAGAGTAACCTTCTTTTGTAAAGCCGCATCTGGCCACCAATCGGGTGGAGCGAATGTTGTCTGGCTGAATGTTAGCCTCAAGACGGTGAAGACCCATCTTTCCAAACGCGTAACTGATAACCTGGGCTAAACCTTCTTGCATGTAGCCGTGTCCGTGGAAGTGTTTGCCTACGTAGTAGCCTAACGACGCACTCAGAAAAGAGCCTCGGATTACGTTGTTGATGTTGATAACGCCGACAATTTTGTCATCTTCTTGGCGACAAATCGCGAACCCTTCATGATCTTCCTTGGCTAGGCGTTGTAAGTAGTATTTAAAAAGAACCGAGGTAGTTGGTGGGCTTATCCAAGGTTCGTGCAAACTCTCGCTCTCACACATTAGGCTGATGAATTCGGACTCGTCCGCAGGTCCAATTGCACGAAGGTAAATACGATCTGTATTAGTCACGTTGGGCTTGGCTCTCTAATACAAAGATTTCCCACAAGGTAGGTGGAATGAGGGCCATGCCAAACACTATGGCGTATACAGGGTGTAAGCTAAATTCTTCTGCCATCGGCCACATGCTCGACATCTGGAAGTCGATCTGCTGCCAAGCCAATAGCCCGGATGTAGTGAGTGCAAAGCCTGCTGCCAACAAACTGAACCTAATGAGGTAGCGTAAACGCATGTCAAGGATGCCTTAATGTTTGCAAAAGTAATATGCAGCACCGCGGCGATGCAACCAGGCGTGAGTGAATTCACCCAGGTCATACCGTCTGGGTACCTCATCATGGGTTGCTGCGGCAGGGTCGCAAACCAACACTTCATCTCTATCGATACCATACAACAAAACTAAGTGTCCTGCGGTTTGGGCCAGAGGTGCTTGGGAGAGTTGATCTTTACGGAATCGAATACTGCAGACAACAGTGGTGCCTTGTTGTAGGGCATGACATGCCGCTTGCCACGAATCTGCAACCTCTACTGCGCCGAGCACACCCACCTGGGCAGCCCAGCGTATTGCCAGTGGCCAAGAACCATATGCATTAGTAAGCGGGTCGTGGCAAGCGTCTATAGTTGCTTGCCAGTTAGACGCAGGTGATTTCTTATCTAAAGCCATGGTCAAAGCGGTCGGAGAGCAAATGCTTCTTGCCACCTTCTGGTCCGCTTGCATTTGACTGATGGGCTGTGGTCGAACCGCCTGTAATGTCCTTTGTATTGGTAGTTTGATGCTGGCGTCTACATCGATCTCCAAGGGGCGAACAGATAGACATAGAAGGTAGCGTGATGGCATCTGGGGGGCCATCACTTGGAGGTAAATTCTGCCACCTAGAATGTCGCTTTCGGTGTGCCAACAATCGATGTGGCAAGATAGCTTGGCGCTGTTTTCGGTTTGGTTTTTAGCAGGTGTATCGGTGCTGCGTGCCGGCACTGGGTGAAGTGAATATGTCGACGCCTGTAATGCACTAAATTGGTATCGATAATCCTCATCTAGGTTGGCAAAACTGGGCACGATAATATGGTCTTTTGGGACATTGGGAAGGTCGAAGCACCATTGCCACTGATTTGAGGAGATTTGTTCCCAGCGCGCAACCTCGCTCACCTCAAGCGGGTATTGTTGACGGGCTTGTTCACTGCCTAGGCGTACGACATACTGCATTAGCGCAGTCTAACCGGAGCCGCAAAGGAACACACTAACCGTCATGATCAATGCTAATACAATAGAATTTCTAACCACTCAAGGTTGTTCGTTGTGCGATCAAGCTCTAGATTTGCTGATCGGCATGCCTGAAATGGCCGGTTTATCGTTGCTAACGATAGACATTGCAGATTCTAATGAGTTACTGGATTTGTTTGCTGAACAGATACCCGTGCTACGGCGGGGGCAACATCTAATCTGCTGGCCTTTTGATCACCAAACTGTTTCTGCATGGCTAAGCCAATTTGAGCAGAGCAAGCCCCAATAGGCCCAATAGGCCCAATAGGCCCAATAGGATTAGGTGAAGCCGAAAAGTCGGGCTGCGTTGTTTTCGGTTGCTGCTGCAATTTCATCCAACGCCTCATTTCGGCATGCGCCGATGGCCGCAAGTACAAATGGCAGTAGAGCCGGCTCGTTACGCCTTTTCATGGTGGCGGGTAGATTGTGTTGTTGCAGGAAATCTTTAGGCACATTGTGGGGTCGTAGGAAGGGCGCATCTGTTTCAATTAGAAGTCGATCCAATGGGATATCTGCGACCATTTCGCGCAGTTCAGCACCGCGTCGAGTATCTGCGATCCATCCGGTGATGCCTATGTAGTAGTCATTGGCAAGATACTGGCGCAATTCTTCGCGGCTGCCGGTGAAACAGTGGATGATGACTGGTGGTAACGGAATTTTGGCTGTAGCATTTTTTAAAATTCGCAGAACTTCTCCCTGACTTTCTCTGTCATGAACAAATAGTGTCTTATTGCAAGCTTGGGCGATTTCTATTTGGCTTTCAAAGGCTGCTAATTGAGCATCTACCGGTGAGAAGTTGCGGTTAAAATCTAAGCCGGTTTCTCCTACCGCTCGAACGTCATCTTTCCCGACTAATTTTTTGAGTGATGTAATGGTTTCTTTGTCGTAATTGCTTGCGCCATGTGGATGCACACCGGCAGTACAGTAGCGTTGGCCGCCACAACACAGCAACAGGGCAGCTTTTGTGGACTCGATGTCTGTAGCAGTGATGAGCATTCGCTCGACCCCTGCTGCCTTGGCGCGCTGGATGACTGCTTCGACATCTCCGCGCAATTGAGAATTTGTTAGGTTTACACAAACATCGGTAAGTTTCATGGTTGTACGATAGTTTCGTGGCTGTCTAAGAATGGACGTGGGCTGCCCATTTGCTGGGCGTATACATGTCTAAATGCCAATACGTTTTTCACGTAGTTGCGTGTTTCACGAAAGGGAATGGTTTCTATCCAAACATCTACCGGCATGTTGGTGGCCAACTTAATCCAGCGATCTACACGATGCTCGCCGGCATTGTAGGCTGCGCTGGCGAGTGCAGATTGTTGTTGGTACCTGTTCATCAACCAACTGATGTGGTAGCTGCCAAGTTGAACATTGGTGCTTGGATCATAGAGTTGCTCGTTACTGGGTGAGCGTTGATTCAAGCGTTGCGCCACCAAACGCGCAGTACTTGGTATTAGCTGCATGAGGCCTCGGGCATTGGCAGACGATTTTGCGCGGTGATCCATGGCAGATTCTTGCCTAGCAATGGCTAACAAGAATGAAGGCGGTAGATTGTTGCGATGCGCAGCGGCGCGAAACTGTGGTTCAAAGGGCTGCGGAAATCTTAGATGCAAATGGTCGAGAGCTTGAGCGATATTCGCCGTGCCAATGGCAAGGGTTGCAAAGCCCAGTTGCGAGGCTAATTCGGCAGCCGCAATTTGCTGGGCTGTTGTGAGTGTTTTTAGGGTTGCGAACCATTCTCTGCGTGCATTTAAATTGTCTTCAACGGCAAACAGCTCCAAAGCTCGTGCAATGCCGGCTTGACGTTTGAGCTGTGCAATGCTTACACCCGTATTGGTTTGTCGGGTAGCGTTGAGTTGACCTGAAATGCCTATTGCGTGAGCGGCCAGAAAGCCATAATAGTGCCTTTTTTTGGCCAATACCTGGTAGGTCAATTTTGCTCGTTCGCTATTCACGATGACCGCACTCAAGGAGCGCGCAAGCCAGTATTGCCATTGTGGTTTTTGTCTTAGCTCGATAGGTAGTCGATCAATCCAATAGGTTACTTGGGTCCATTGTTGATGTTCCACGGCAGCCTGGGCGAAGGCTTCGAAGTTGTCAGCCACAAGGTATTTTTCGCGCTCCGAAGGCTCTGGGAAAGTACCTTCGTTCGCAAGCGCAATGGCTAAAGCAACATTAACGCTATCGATTTCTTGGTTTGAAAAGCTATGTGTTGCACGATATCGAAACCATGCACGCTGCGCTTGGGCGGCATCTTTACGCGACCAACGCGAGAGGCCGTGAAGAATGATTTGTCGAGCAGTAGCATCATCTGGGCTGAATGTTTTGAACTTAGCAAGTTGTGAAGGATTGCGATGAACCGATACGAACGTTTCTCCGGCGGTTCGGCGGTGGCCGCTCAAATAGCGTAACAAGTAGCGCGACAGTGTGGTTTGGTTTTTCTTCAATGCTCGACCCAAACGCTGCCAGACCAGGGCCTGCGTAAAGTTGGGCGACTTCCGCCAGACCTCAAACAGAGGGTCACAAGATTTTGGCTGGGATCTTGGTTCCAGCCATATATGGGCAATGCCGTTTAAAGCCAGTTCTTTGTTTGCAGTGTTATACAAAGCGCGAAGGTAGTAGCACTGTAACTCTGTGGTTCCGCCTTCTATGTAATTTGACTTGAGTGTTTGCCATTTGCGCTGTTGTCCCAGATGTTTTAACCAACGCCGTTGTAGAATTTCTGAGACGGGCAAGTCACTGTGACGATTCAAAAACCGAGTCACTTCTGCTGTACTGGCAAAACTGAGGCGATTGCGCAGAGCATTGTATTGCAGGTAGGGGTGTAGAATGTATTCGCTAAGTTGTGTCGAGAGACTATTGAATTTAGCCAGTCGTCCGGCCCGAAGTTGCTTTATCGCCTCACGGTAGCGAACGCGGTTTTGAAACGTGTCTGCAGCATCGTCTACCGAGTGTTGCGCAACTAATGTTTGGGCCGTTAGCTGAGAAGCGAACAGCACCGTTAGGGCGGCTAGCACGTAGAAGCGCCATTTAAAATTTGGAGTACTGCTACAAATAACGAGTTAGCTTTCGATTGAGCCTACGCGTACTGCCAACACATCGCAGATTGCGCCATGCAGAACTCCGTTGGCTGTGGATCCTAACAATAGCGCTAATCCGTGACGCCCATGGCTGCCGACAACGATGAGATCAGCTTCATGCTCGTCTGCAGTGCGCTGTATTTCGCTTTCGGGTCTGCCGAAAATGAGATGCTGATTATCTTCTGTAACGCCTAAACGTTGGCCAAACTCGCGAAGATGTGACTTAGCCTGATCTTGGAGTTGTTCTTGTACTGAAGACAGATCCATCGGTACATCTCCACCATAGGCTAAGCTCAGGGGTTCAATAACGTGCACGATGTGCAATTCGGCATTGTAAATCCGCACAAGTTCCAAGGCTCGCTTTGCCACTTCATTCGATTCTTCGGTAAGATCGACGGCTAGCATTATCTTTTTGTAGGCAGACATACTGCTCTCCAACCCTCTTTGGCGCGACCATACAACGACCAGAGAAGACTCACAAGCGGAGCTGAAAATTTGAATTGGATCATCATCGCGGTAGTGATTGTAGTGATCATCGGACCGATACTGTATTTGTTGCCCACGCCCAAGGATAAGCGCCTCGCCAGGTTGCGTGAACAAGCCCGAAATTTGGGTCTAAATGTCAAGCTCGAGAGCATCGAGCAGCTTGATCCGGATCCCCAAGAGCGAGTTTCTGCAGGGGGTGTTTACAAAGATCCACGCTACAGTTGCACAGCGTATCAATTACCTATGTCCATTGGCAGCTATGTTGATGATCGGTTGATCTTACTCAAGATACCTGCCCAGCCTACCGTGCCATTCATTGTCGCGATGGAAGGGTGGGCTTTGGCTGGATCGGCAAGCCAAGCTGCTTGGGAAGGTATTGCTAGGGTAGAGTCTATCACCCAAGTGCTGCACGAGATGCTCGGTAAGTTGCCCAAGGACACCCTCGCTTGCGCTATCGATGTTCGTTTCGTGGCTTGTTACTGGACCGAAAAAGCAAACCCTGATGGTGATGCAGTGGATAATATTCAGCAGCAGCTGGCTCGACTGAGTGATGTACTGATTGCCCAATATGGGGAGCAGACGCACTAGTGTTGAGTGTTTTTTACCTCAAGTTACGCCGGTTTTCTTGACACCACTGTCTGGCGAGCTTATAAACCGCGCAATCTGCCGCTGGAAATAGCGGGCACACGGCATTGTAACAATTGTAACAAACGAAACTGGAGCAACATGGCCCGATCCTTGGTCATCGTAGAGTCACCCGCTAAGGCGAAGACAATCAATCGCTATCTCGGTAAGGAGTTCATCGTGAAATCCAGTGTGGGGCATATTCGCGATTTGCCCACAGGCGGTAAGGCGGTCGACCCCAAAGCTCGCGCCAAAGAAGCGGCTAAAACCAAGGCGCTTTCTCCAGCAAAGCGAGAGGCATACAAGAAAAAGCGAGCCCGGGACCAACTAGTAAGGCGCATGGGTATCAACCCCGCTAATGACTGGTCTGCAGAATATGAAATCTTACCCGGTAAGGAAAAGGTTGTTGATGAACTCAGCAAACTAGCCGCCAATGCAGACATGATTTACCTGGCAACTGACCTTGACCGTGAGGGGGAAGCCATTGCCTGGCACCTACGCGAGACTATTGGCGGGTCGCCAGAGCGATACCGCCGTGTGGTATTTAACGAAATAACTCGAAAGGCGATACAAGAGGCGTTTGAAAGCCCGGGTGAACTCGATATGGATCAGGTTCATGCGCAACAAGCACGTAGATTCTTAGATCGAGTCGTCGGCTTTGAGCTGTCGCCGTTACTGTGGTCAAAAGTGGCGCGAGGTCTTTCTGCAGGGCGTGTGCAAAGTGTTGCGGTTAAACTTATTGTTGAGCGTGAACGTGAAGTGCGCGCCTTTGTACCGGAGGAGTATTGGGAAGCGTTTGCTGATCTGAGTCGTGCAGATGACGATCAAGTTGTTCGTTTTCAAGTAAGCCGCCATCGCGGTGAGAATTTCCGTCCGTCAAATGAAGCCACTACGCAGACCGCACTGGATACCCTGCGGGCCTCAGAATTTTTGGTCTCCAAACGAGAAGACCGACCGACCAAGACCCGTCCTAACGCTCCATTCATCACCTCAACTTTGCAGCAGGCTGCCAGCACGCGCTTGTCGTTTTCAGTGAAGAAGACCATGACAATGGCGCAGCGTCTGTATGAAGCAGGTTACATAACGTATATGCGCACAGACTCCACCAATCTAAGTGCCGAAGCGGTGTCTGGATGTAGAGCGTACATTCAGGAACAGCATGGCGACGACTATCTACCTGCAGAGCCTCGACTGTATTCGTCCAAGAAAGATGCCCAACAGGCCCACGAAGCGATCCGCCCTTCCAATGTTGGGTCTCGCCCAGATCACTTGTCTGGTGTGGATGGTGATGCGGTACGTCTCTACGATTTAATATGGCGACAGTTTCTGGCCTGCCAAATGACCGATGCTAATTACCTCAGCACGTCGATCGCGGTAACCGCCAGTGACTATGAACTACGGGTACGTGGGCGCATATTGAAATTCGACGGCTATACCAAAGTGTTACCAGCAGCGTCGCGTAAAGAAGAAGATGTACCTTTGCCTGATATCTCACAAGGTGAGGTGTTGACCTTAAAAGACCTGGAAGGTGTCCAACACTTTACTAAGCCACCGCCTAGGTTTGGCGAGGCGAGTCTGGTGCGAGAGTTAGAAAAGCTCGGTATTGGCCGTCCCTCTACCTATGCCGCTATTATTTCAACCATCCAAGATCGCGGCTACGCCACCCTCAATAATCGTAGATTTTACGCTGAGAAAATTGGTGAATTGGTTACCGACAGGCTGACCGAAAATTTCAGTGATCTCATGGACTATAGCTTCACTGCCAATATGGAGAAGCAGTTAGACGCTATTGCCGAAGGTGAGGCGCGTTGGAACAAGGTGCTCGACGAGTTCTACGGCGACTTTTCTGAAAAGCTTGATCGTGCAAAAGACAAAGACGATGGTATGCGCGGTAATGAGCCAACGGATACCGATCTATCTTGTGTGACCTGCGAGCGGCACTTGCAAATCCGTACCGGCTCAACCGGGGTGTTTTTAGGTTGCTCTGGTTATGGGTTGCCAGCAAAAGAACGCTGCACCAGTACCGTTAACCTTATTCCGGGTGATGAGGCGGTCGACCTAGATGAAGACGAAGAAGGGGAGTCCAAACTTCTTCGTAAAATGCATAAGTGCCCAGTGTGTGGCACAAACATGCTCAGTTACTTGGTTGATGAAAGTCGCAAGCTGCATATATGTGGGAACAATCCTGATTGCGCTGGCTATGCGGTAGAAAGTGGTCAGTTCAAAATCAAAGGGTATGACGGTCCGTTATTGGAGTGCGACAAATGCGGCGCCGAAATGCAGTTAAAATCTGGCCGTTTTGGCAAGTACTTTGGCTGTATGGCCTGCAAAAATACACGTAAGTTGCTGCGCAGCGGAGAGCCTGCGCCGCCCAAGGCAGACCCAATATCCATGCCAGAGCTGCGCTGTGTAAAAGTAGATGATTATTATCTGCTCAGGGATGGGGCGGCTGGAATTTTCCTGGCTGCAAGCCAGTTTCCAAAAAACCGTGAGACTCGAGCACCCAAGGTAGTTGAGCTTAAGTCACATGCCAATGAACTAGATCCTAAGTTCAAGTACTTGTTGGACGCCCCTGAGCGCGATCCAGAGGGTAATTTGGCATTGATACGCTATAGCAGAAAAACCAAAGAGCAGTACGTTCAAACTGAAATTGACGGTAAAGCATCGGGTTGGCGTGCCTACTATGTAGACAACAAGTGGGTGGTGGAGCAGAAAGTGAAAAAGGCTGGAAACAAGGTCGCGAATAAGGCGGCGAAGAAGAAAAAGTCACCCAGGACAAAAAATACCCCAAAGTCCAATAAGACTAAGGGCAAAGATTCATAGCCTGTGCTCTAACCAGAGGTTCTCTAGATATTTTGTCGAATGACGCCGACAGATAACCCCTCGATGGCGAACGACTGAGTTTCCAGATCAACCTCAATGGGTTGATAAGCCGAATTTTCAGGCAGTAATAGGATTTGATTACGCTTTCGAGTGCGTTGGAATCGCTTAACGGTGACTTCATCGTCAATGCGGGCGACGACAATTTGACCGTTAGTTGCCTGCTGGGTTTTATGCACTGCGACTAGGTCGCCATCTAAAATACCCGCATCGATCATGCTGTCTCCCTTCACTCGCAGCAAATAGTCTGCTCGCGGAGAAAAGAAACTGGCGGGTAGATCAACTCTGTCTTCGATGTTTTCCTCCGCGAGTATGGGATGACCTGCGGCTACTCGACCTATGATCGGCAGGCGATGGTCGAGTAACTTTGGAATGCGAATGCCACGGGAGGTGCCTGGAATGATCTCTATAGCGCCTTTTCTAGCCAGAGCTTTGAGATGTTCTTCAGCTGCGTTGGGGGATTTAAAGCCTAGCTCTTGAGCAATGTCAGCACGGGTGGGGGGGTAGCCCGTGTCAACGATGTAATGACGAATTAAATCTAAGATTTCTGCTTGACGTGGTGTTAGTGCTGCCTGCATCGTAATCCCTGTTCAGATATACAGTAGACTGGCAGTATATACAGGGGTGGATATATTTGCACAGTTTTTTTTTCTCCCTTACCATCCGCCGCCACACAGGTAGCGGAATTCGTTTACTCATGCCCACGGCGACAAGGCCACTATTGGCACTCATACTGCTGGTCGTTGGAGCGACGCAAATAAATCATGCCCTCGCTAACGACGAAATGCTCGGTCGTGAGCTATTTCTTGAAGCCGATAAACGCAACAGTGGCTATGTCGATTTTGAGGTTAAATTGCGCATGACGCTGCGCACATCGCGTGGCGCAACCACTACTCGCGACCTGCGCATTCGCCAGCTTGAGGTCCCCGCAGATGGCGACATGATCATGGTTATATTTGACACCCCAGCCAGTATCCGAGGTACATCGCTGTTAAGCCACTCGCACAAAGACAGCACAGATGATCAGTGGCTGCTACTGCCCGCCCTTAAGCGGGTCAAAAAAATTGCCTCACGCAATAAATCAGGTCCCTTTGTCGGTAGTGAATTTTCCTTCGAGGACCTTTCTGCCCAAGAGGTGGACAAGTACATCTACCGCTATCTCGAGCAACAACAGTTTGGTGGCCAAGCTTGTCATGTGATCGAACGTCGACCACTGGATGAGTATTCAGGCTATACGAAAGAGATCTATTGGTTGGATGAGACGGAATTGCGAGTGCAAAAAGTTGAGTATTTTGATCGCAGAGATCGCCCGGTCAAAGTGCTCACGATTTTCGATTATCAGTTGTACCAGGAAAAATTCTGGAAGCCTGGCCGCATGCATATGCAAAACCTAAATACGCAAAAGAGTACTGACCTTGAATGGCAAGACTACCGCTTCGCCCAAGGTTTCACTGCACAACGAGACTTTAGTGTCGCAAGCCTACGACGTGCCCGTTAGAGTGATGCAAGCGCGCCGATTTATTTTGAGTTGGGTCCTGACGGTGACGATGATGTTGGTCGCATCGGTGAGCCACGCAGACGACCTGGTATTTGGCAGCTTCCGATCTTCCCAGAATGCTAATAACTGGGCGCAAAAGCTGAGCCACTTGTTCAACCAACCATTGGTGGTAAAACCCTTTGTCCGCGATGATGTGTCTTGGTATCGGGTACAAACCGAGAACTTCAGCGACACCCAGGTGCAAGCTGTGGCCCGACGTGCTGATGCCGCTGGCATTCAACACTGGCGCATATATGCGAACGCCAGCCCAGCCTCAGTAGTCGACTCGCTAGTCGATAAGCAGACTGCTTCCAGTACTGCGGCAGTAAAACCGTCATCCAGCGTAATTCGACCTGGTAGAGGGGCAACCCCTACCCCTCGATTGAGCCCACCCAGTCGGGTCACACCCTTACCCGCCGAAGACGCGCAGGACAAGGCAGAATATACAAAGGCTGATCAAACCCCGCCGCGACAGCCCAGACAAAGCGATTTTGATTGGCAGGTCGGATTACAGACACGTGTTTTTAACCAGCGCGGGGTGCAACAACAAGGTCGCTACGAAGCCAGTGTGAGCCTTCAGTTTGAATACTACACGGCATGGGATGATGACCGACAAAGCGTGACCATTACCCCCTTTCTACGCAAGGACAGCGCGGACTCGCATCGAACCCAGGCTGATTTCAGGGAGTTATTTTACAGTCGGGTAGGGGACAACTGGGATTTGCATATTGGCGCAAGGAGAATCTTTTGGGGGGTGACCGAATTTCATCACCTCATTGATGTCATCAATCAAACTGACTTGGTTGAAAATATCGACACCGAAGACAAGTTAGGCCAACCCATGGTCCATTTGTCACTGATCCGCGATTGGGGAATTGTCGATGTCTATGCGTTGGCTGGGTTTCGCGAAAGAACATTTCCTGGTCCAGACGGGCGTTTACGACTGCCACTGAGGATTGTTCAAGATTCGACATATGCTTCTGCTGCGGAAGATAAACGCATAGATATGGCGATACGATGGTCGCACCACATGGGACCCATTGAGGTGGGAGTACATCACTTCTCAGGCACCAGCCGAGAACCCATGTTTTTGCCGCTCCTCGATACCCAAGGCAACCTTTATTTGTCACCCCACTATACGGTGATTGATCAAACTGGTATTGACGCGCAGGCGTTTGTTGGGGAGTGGGTGTTTAAGCTTGAGGGATTCAGTCGCAGTGGCTTTGGAGATCGCTACGCCGCAGTCAACCTAGGGGTTGAGCGTACCTTGGTGGGTGTTTTTGGTTCAAGGGCTGATCTCGGTTTGGTGGCTGAATATATGTACGATGAGCGTGGCGAAGGCGCTTTCAATACCTTATTCGAAAATGACATTGCCCTGGGTGGGCGATTTGCGTTTAACGATTTTGCAGATACTCAGGCGTTGCTGGGGGTTATTATTGATACGCGCAATGATGAGTACATGATGAGCTTGGAAGCCAGTCGCCGGCTGGGTGACAATTGGTTTGTCAGCCTTGAAGGCCGCTTATTCAACGGTGGCGAGTCTGTCTCCCGTGCCAGTTCCACAGCCCAGCTACTGCTTGACCCAGACTTCAAATCAAGTTGGTTACAACGGGATGATTTCTTCCAGTTAGAACTTACAAGGTTCTTTTAACCTATTGAATATAAAAGGTAAAATCTAAGAGAATGGAGACGATTAGTACGTATATTCAAACCCATGGTTGGATCGCGCAAGTTTTTTTGATTGTGCTGGCAACCGCTACCGCAAGGTACATTGCCAAAATATTTTTTGATCGTTTGGGTCGACAATTCGAAAAGACGCACAATCTTTATGATGACGCACTGCTGGCCGCCATACGTCCACCCGTGGGGATGGCTATTTGGGTCGTGGGCATATCGTTTGCGGCAGAAGTGGTTGGCAGAGTTTCCGAGGCAGAGATTTTCACCTATGTCACCACGCTACGCGAAGTTGCCGTGCTGTGGTTGCTTATCTGGTTTTTGCTGCGTTTTATTCGCTACGTCGAAACCCATGTGGTTGAGCAGGGATATCGAAAACAGGCCATCGATCAAACCACAGTTTCCGCCGTGGGTAAGTTGTTGCGCGCATCGGTGATCATCACCGGGGTGTTGTTGGTGCTGCAAGCTTTCGGCTTTTCAATATCTGGTGTTTTGGCGTTTGGTGGCATTGGTGGAATTGCCATTGGTTTTGCCGCGCGAGACATGTTGGCGAATTTTTTTGGGGCCATGATGATTTTTCTCGACCGGCCCTTCTCTGTAGGTGATTGGATCAGGTCACCTGATCGCGAAATCGAGGGCACTGTGGAAGAAATCGGCTGGCGCGTAACCCGAATTCGCACATTCGACAAAAGACCCCTTTACCTGCCGAACTCCATCTTCACCAGTTTGGCGGTTGAAAATCCTTCTCGTATGCAAAACAGACGTATCAACGAGACCATAGGTATACGCTACGACGATTTTGGGGTGTTGGAGGATATTGTGAGTGATGTCGAGTCGATGTTACGTTCCCACCAGGCCATTGATACAGATCAAACTTTGATGGTAAACCTGGTGAGTTTCGGTCCGTCATCAGTAGACTTTTTCATTTACTGCTTTACAAAAACCACGGTGTGGACAGAGTTTCACGTCATCAAACAAGATGTGCTACTGAAGATTGGTCACATCATTGTGTCACATAATGCTGAAATAGCTTTCCCAACCCAAACCATACATATTCAGCCTGAACCCGGCTTGGAACCTGCGTGAGTCTAGATCTGTCGACCTTGGTGATGGCTGACAGCGTGCCATTGCTTGTGCGTAAGAGCATCAGTCAGGCGCAACTACTGCATTCAACTCAAGAAGTCGAACGCGCGGTTGATCAAATGGCAGTGCAACTTACAGTAGAACTGCAAGATCAAGATCCGCTGTTGATCAGTGTATTGCAAGGCGGGCTTGTTTTGGCAGGCATGTTACTCCAGCGCATGGTATTTCCATTACAGACAGGTTCGGTCAGTGTTTCGAGCTACGGTGCAGACACTCAAGCAGGCGATCTTGAGGTAGTAGACGTCCAATGTCCTGAGGTAAACGGTAAAATTGTCTTGTTGGTTGATGATGTGCTTGATCAGGGACGTACAATTTCAACGCTGGTGTCTTGGTTTCTAAGCAAGGGAGCGCGGCAAGTGTTGGTGGCGGTATTGGTCGAGAAGCAGGTACAACGCTCAATTGTTGTACATGCCGATTTTGTTGGCCTTAAAGTTGTCGATAAATTCCTTATGGGCTTTGGCATGGACCACGCTGGATATGGTCGAAATCTACCCGGAATCTATGCCATTGGGACTTGAGGGCTAAGCAGTGAGTAGGCAACGTCTTGGCCTATTTGTCGGCTCAGCACCCATCGCGGTTGAGGGTCATGTATTAGATGAACAACTAGACACGCCTTGGGGGCTTGCTTCGCAAACACCCTTGCTAGTAGATCTACCCAACCTGCAATGTGTGGTGATGAAGCGGCATGGTGCGCAGTCAGAACTATCCCCTCATCAAATAAATTATCGCGCCAACCTGTGGTTGATGAAGCAGCTAGGGGTGGGTGCGATTGTAGCAACGCACACTGTAGGTAGCATAGATCCCAATTTATCTGTTGGGCAGCTTGTTTTGCCACATAACCTTATCGACTACACATGGGGGCGAGGTGATACTTTCGATGACCAACGGCGCCACATAGAATTTTCTAATCCCTACGACGAAAACTTGCGCAGTAAAATATTACAAGCCAATCCCAGTGTTGTAGATGCTGGCGTCTATGCCTGTACCCAAGGACCACGTCTTGAGACGGCAGCGGAAATAGCTAGACTCAACATCGACGGGTGTACATTGGTCGGCATGACTGGAATGCCCGAAGCAGCCCTGGCTCGAGAACTTGAAATCGCTTATGCAAGTGTTTGTCTGGTGGTAAACCCAGCCGCTGGGGTTAGTGATAAAGTGATCGATATGACAGATCTACGCAATGCGTCTGTCCAGGGTGCGGCAGATTTATGGCAACTTGTTACCGATCTCGATGCCGTTCTGTACCGTTAGTTCCCATGTTTCAATTAGGTCTGGCGGAATTTCTATGGGATCAATTTGTACGAGAATGCCAAATTTCGGATGATCAATGTGATGCAGTACCCTGCTACGCATGCGCCGACTGTCGGTTAAATGCATGTAGCTGATTTGCTTCGAAATTGCCG
>QIGT01000388.1 GCA_003230835.1 Gammaproteobacteria bacterium | reverse complement strand
GTAGATCGTTACCATCAACCCGGCGGCCATTGGCAGGTCGCCTATCCACACGTGCGCTTGCACCAACCCTCAGCCTTCTATGGTGTCAATTCAAAACACCTAGGCAGTGACACAATTGACCATACAGGTGGTAACAAAGGTCTGTTCGAGCTGGCCACTCATAGCGAAGTGTGTGCGTACTTTGATCAGGTCATGCAACAACAGTTTCTACCTAGCGGACGCGTGCAGTACTTTCCCATGTGCGAATACGACGGCAATGGCCAATTTCACTCCCTGCTTTCGGCAAGTCGCTACACGGTTAAGGCAAAGAAAATGGTCGACGCGACCTACATGAATGTCACCGTACCTTCGATGCAACCACCGCGTTACGAACTAGAAGATGAGGTTCATTGTTTGCCACCTAACGCCCTCTCTCAGCTCACTGGCCAATACGATCAATATGTCGTGGTGGGCTCGGGTAAAACCGGCATGGACGCCTGCCTATTCCTACTTAACCGTGGTGTTAAGGCAGATACTATTCGTTGGATAATGCCACGAGACGCTTGGCTACTGAATCGCGCCTTCATCCAACCCGGTGAATTATTTGCAGATTCCATTAGCAACGCCTTCTTCCAACAATCAAAGATCATGGCGGATGCATCGTCATTAGAAGAATTATTGCAAGGTATTGCAGATCTTGGGCCTTTGATTAGGTTCGATGACAGCGTCTGGCCAACGATGTACAGGTGCGCCACCGTCACCTCAACCGAACTTAAACAACTGAAGCAAATAACAGGTATTATTCGACAAGGTAGGGTAAACAAGATTACCGCCACACACATCGAACTAGAGCAAGGTCAGGTGCCCACCACGCCAACAACCTTACACATCGACTGCACCGCTGATGGTCTACAACGCCGGCCCGAAGTCAGCGTCTTTAGCGGCAAACAAATTACCCTTCAATCCGTGCGTACTTGTCAGCAGGTATTCAGCGCTGCTTTCATCGGCCATGTCGAAGTGGCCTATGATGAAGAGGAACAGAAGAACTTTCTCTGCACCCCGGTTCCTCACCCCAATACAGAAGTTGATTTCTTAACAACGAGTTTACTCAATGCGCTCAATGGCGCTCATTGGGCAGCCGATAAAGTTCTCACTACTTGGCTTCAAAATGCCCGACTAGATGGGTTCACCACCGCCACTTCGGACAAGGCACTCTCAACCCAGCAATTAGCGCAACAAAAGGAAATGTTGGAACAAATGCAGGCCAACGGCATCGCCGCAATTGAAAATATGCAACGCCTACTCGCCCAAGCAGAAAGCTAAATATCTGTTAGGTGTCTTTGACGGCGGGGTGAGCGTGAACATGATTTAAAATCAAACTCACTGCGTTGTTCCAGGCCAACTCATCTGCTTGAGTCCAAGCATCCCCAACTCCACCACGCACGGTCTCAATGAGAGCTTGAAAAAAAGCATCGTACATCTTGCTGGTGGCTTGGTAAGCCAGTAGATGATTATCCAATTCCCAATCAAGATAAGCCCCTGGCGCAAGGTGTTCTTGGTTAAGAAACAAAGTTAAGACTTCGTTTAGCATCCTACCGCACATGAACTCATCCGCGTGCCCCATCAGAACTTTGGCCTCTGGGCTGAGTGCAAAGAAACGCTCATATACTTCAGGTACTATGTCGCCAATGTTTTCAGCACAAATTTCTAAGGTATTCTCTATTTCAACCAATCCATCGCCAGGCAATTTGGAATCTCCTTTTGCTTCCCATTGAATAACCAATGTTGATCCATGAACTGCAAAACTACAACGTACAATCACCTAAAACTGACTGCAGCCGAGTTGCACAACTACCATAAAGACGGCTTTGTGGTGCGAACAAACGTGTATAGCTTGATTGAACTCAATACTTTAAGCCAAGCCATCGAAGCCGCCTGTGTCACCGCAACACAAAGTATCCATTGTGGCGATACCTACTACCTAGGCGGCAACCGGTTCGTCGATACCCAACAGTGTACGGTTCAGTTTGAACATCGCGCTGGTACCAATACCGTGCGAGTAATCGAACCCATTCACATGCTCCACTCGGATATAGACGCCCTTCTAGACGATCCAAAAATTACCTTCCCAATGCGCCAGCTTGTCAATCATGATGAGCTGGCGTTGTGGACTTCCAAGCTGAATTTAAAACGCGCAAATGAAGGCTCAGCCTTCGGCTGGCATCAAGACTCTCCCTATTGGATCCACGACTGCAACCATGTCGATCAACTTCCCAACGTTATGCTGACCCTTGACCAGCAATCAACTGAAAATGGTTGTTTCAGCGTAATTCGGGGCAGTCACGCCCACGGCATACTTGCCAGCAAAAACGATGGCAGTGAAATGGCGGGCTTTTTTACCGACCCCAATGCTTTCGATCTGACCAAGAAAGTTGACTTGGTAACATCCCCAGGCAGCCTGATCTTTTTTAACCCACACATTGTGCACGGCTCCAACGCCAACCTCTCTGAGCAACCAAGGCGCGCACTGATACTGACCTATCAGCCTGCTAATCATCGCCTTCTCAAACACGACAGCATTCGCAACATAAAGGTGCAAAGATGATTTACGATGCCATCGTTATAGGTCTCGGCGGTGTAGGCAGTGCCTCTTTGTATCACTTAGCCAAACGAGGCGTCAAAGTACTGGGCCTCGACCAGTGGCCACCAGGGCACAACAACGGTAGTGCACATGGTGAAACACGTGTGATCCGACAAGCCTATTTCGAACACCCGGACTATGTTGCACTCCTGCAGCGTTCCTATGCCTTGTGGGACGATTTAGAAGCAGAGACGAAACAGCAGCTATTCAACAAAATTGGTGTATTAGAAATCGGCCCGAGCCAAGGCGAAGTTATTACAGGTGTGCTAGAAATCGCAAAACTGCATAACTTACCTATCGAGCAGCTGAGTGCGACCCAGGTCGCTTGCCGATACCCAGGATATAGCGTTCCTAACGGCTACTGCGCACTGGTAGAACACAACGCAGGTATTCTTAGAGTTGAAAATTGCGTAACAGGTCATGTCCAACAGGCTGTTGCCAGTGGGGCAACCCTGCAAACTTCGCAACAAATCACCCACTGGCTGCGCCAGGCAGATGGAAGTATTACGGTGTTCACCCAAACCGACGAATTCAAGACCAACAAACTAGTGATTTGTGCTGGTGCGTGGAGCAGTCAGCTCCTCACAGATATAGGCGTGCAATTAGAGATTAAGCTGAAACAAACTCGTTGGTATGCTTGTCAGGCACAATCTTACCGAGCCGAAACACACCCAGCCTTCCTGTATGAACTACCCGAGGGTATTTTCTATGGCATACCGCAGATTGACGACCTAGGTATAAAAGTTGCTCGTCACACAGGTGGAGAAGTAATTACGGCGCCCCCTAGAGTACTAAACGATGGACACTTAGACGACAGGTTCGAATCTGAAGAGAGCCAATCCATTGGCTCGTTTGTGAACGATCACCTTAAACAAGCAACCTCGAAGATCACACGCCAAGAGCATTGCATGTACACGCTGACTCGCGACGGACACTTTGTCATAGACCGCCACCCTGAAGATGAACATATCGTGTTCGCCGCAGGGTTGTCTGGTCACGGCTTTAAGTTTACTTCGGTTATAGGAGAAATTTTAACCCAGCTCGCACTAGATGGCGAAACTGCAATGCCAATCGACTTTCTCAGCTTGAAGCGCTTCGACACCAGCTACAAGACCAGCTATAAATAGTACACCCAGCGCACATAGACACGGCTAGCACCACCTGTTGTCACAGCATCACCTAACACCGGCACCCCACCAAATTCATCTCCAGATGCGCCTAACGGTTCAATCCAGCCAAACTCTAGGCTTTGACTGTCGCCTGAATTGTAGGAAAACTGAACCTGAATTAAACTACTCGAATCATGCAGATTGCTGATCAGAGTTGCAGCTTGAGACAACAATGGGTGCCATTCAAAACTAACACCCAACGCCGCATAGTCTTTCATCAAGTTAAACAGCTCGCCACGTTGTAGTCGTTGTTGTAGTTCTACAGGTAACATCAAAGGATTCGACGGGAGCTTGCTTACCCCCCAACCATTACGAAAATATTCCGCAAACAGATAGACGTTTCGATCGGCCAGAATAAAAGTAACATCTGCATTTACAATACCTGAATAACGCCAATCACCCCTCAAGTCTCTGCTCGCAACAACATCTGTGCGCAACATTGCCTGCCCAAGGGGCACTCGAGCACTGAGCGCATACACTTTTTCATCGTAGTGTTTGGCCGCGACTAATTCAAATTCTAACGGCCCAGCATAACCATGCCACTTTAAGGCAGTACTGGAAACTTGCGAGGAAACATCGTTTTGTGAGTCACGTCGCACCACATGTAACAGTTGCAAGTCATGGCCGTTACTCAGCAAACGATCGGCCAGTAACAGGTCGACACCCGCTTTGTAATCACGATCAACAACTGTGGGTGAAAATGGGCTAAATAAATCCATCGGCTGAAACACCATGCCACTGCCCCAGCTAAGGGCTTGGCGCCCAAGAGTGAAACTCCAATTTCCGGGTTGCCACTGTAACGCCAAGCGGTCGAGTCGATGAAAACTACGATGTCGTTTGCCGCTTTCAATACCCCAAGTCAGATCCCACAGGCGGCCCTCGTCTTCGCTCACCGTTTGATCCACAAAAGAATCTAAACCACCACCAGACACGCTATCACCGCTGAGGAGTATAAGGGAATGATCAACCAACAAACGTACCGGACCCAAGTCTTGCCTGAACATTGAGCGAAGATCGAAATTTTGATCGATCAGCGGTGTACGACCTTCAACGCGCAGCACATCATGCTTGGGTAAAGTGCTGAGGGTACCAAACCATTTCAAGCGGAAATCGGCTTCTAGAGCCCAAACAGAACTACTTAGCGCTAAACATAGCGGGAAACAAAGCGCGAAACAGAAGAACCTAAACAACGACAGCAGTCTCATCTTCCTCAATCATACCGTCGTGCAATTTGATTTTTCGAGTGGTATAGCCCATGACCATAGGATCATGCGTGGCCGTTACGATGGTCATGCCCTGTTCTCGATTCAGCTTTTGCAGCAGTAACAACAATTCTTCTGTGGTGGCAGAATCTATATTCGCAGTGGGCTCATCAGCCAACAATAGAGCTGGATTAGTCACTATCGCTCGGGCTATGGCCACCCGCTGTTGTTGACCACCCGATAGCTCTCCTGGCCTACGATGGCTCATTTGCGACAGACCAAGCGAGTCAAGTACAGCTGTTGAGCGTGCTCGTCGAGGCGCACTGGCAACCCCCTGCAACTGCAAGATAAACTCGACATTTTCTTGGGCACTGAGCACTGGAATCAAGTTAAACGCTTGAAATACGAAGCCAATTTTATGTAATCGCAATTCGGCCAAGGCGCTTTCTGACAATGTACCTAACCGGGTCCCGGAAACCACCACTTCACCGCTGTCCGGGCGATCCAGTCCACCAATGATATTCAGGAGTGTAGACTTACCCGAGCCCGAAGGTCCAGATAGGCTTACGAAGTCTCCTTGCATGATACTCACATCTACCCCTCGTAGCGCATAGACCGGTACGGAATCTTGATCATAGGTCCTGGTTAGACCTGTACATTCAACAACTACTTCACTCATCTGGCTGTTTCCTATTTTCAACTTCTAAGCTATCGAACTAACGCCGCATGGCATCCAACGGCTTAATTTTTACCGCTCGCCATGCAGGGTAAATACTGGCCAAAAAACCCAAAACCAAACTCATACTCGCAACTAACACAAAGTCGTCTACTAAAAATACAGGTTGTAAATGTGTAGACATGCCTGCCATTTCCACGCCTGCAGAAAATGAGGAGAGATCTATTCCGTCACTCATGCTGAGATAGATTAAATAACCTCCTAATAAGCCAACAACCACGCCAACGCTCATTATGATTGTTGATTCTAAAACGACTTGACTGATAACCATACGATTACGCATTCCCAACGCCCGTAGCATGCCCAGCTCTCTGACTCGTTCCATGACCGTCGCAACAAGCGTGTTGACCAAGCCGAATGTAAGCGCACTCATCATGAGAATGAACCAAATATAAATTGCGCCGTCTGCAAACAAGTACATGGCTGCTGCTTGGGGTTCAAGTTCTTGCCAGTCCATGACCTCCAAATTGACAAACGTTCTGCTTAGCAGCTGCTTGACAGATGTTTTCTGAGGTTCTGCCTTGAGCCGCACAGAAACCTCTGTGACCGCCTCGCTGTTGAGCATCTGTTGCAGCCGCGCTAGACCAGTAAATACATATACTTTCTCAAGTCCTGTACCTTGTGCATCATAGATACCCGCTATACGAAAACCACGCTCTCGATTTAACCCATCAGCGCCCTGAGTAATCATCACCAAACGCCGCCCGACCTTGGTTTCCAATTGTCGTGCTAGCTCCGCGCCAATAAGTATCCGTCCGTCTTGCGTACCAGATAAACCTTCACCGTCTATGGGTACATCAGCCAAAAAGGAAATCAATTCGGCTTCAGGCTTCACACCAACGAGTTGCACTCCACGGGTTTCCCTTTCACTCATAATCACTGCAGGAACGCGGATGCGTGGCGCCCAGCCCAACAATTTGTCTGCGGGTATATTTGGCTGAAATCCGTCCTCTAATAGAAAACCCCGTTCGATACTCGGATCATCACGGTATCCAGGCGCATGCACCTTAATATGACCCGTTAGATTCGATAGCGCCGAATCTAACATGTCGGCTTGAAAGCCTCTTATCAAGGTATTCATTGATGACACACCGGCCACAGCCACCGCGATAGCTGCGAACAACATAATGTTGCGTCGCTTATAGCGAAAAATATTTCGCACGCTCAGTTGGTACAAGAGTTTTATGTTCACTTTTATTCTCTCATCTCTCTTCTCATCTCAAGCCTGCCGCCGAATGGCTTCCACAGGTCGGAGTCGTTGAATACGCAGGCCTGGTATCAACGCTGCCAGTTGCACTCCAACAAACATCAGAACAGAGGACGTTTGCAGCGCAGGCCAGTCGAAGGAAGGATAAATCCGCGAACCCATGTTGTAACGCGCGAATATTTCATCAGCTTGCACCGGTAGAGGAATGCCGGTTTCCTCTAGCCAAACGATGAGTAGCAAGGCAACAATGAAGCCAATAACAACCCCAAGCATCGCAAGAAACAAAGCCTCCAACTGTAACTGCACTTGCAACAACCCAGGTTTCATACCAATCGCAATGAGCACTCCGAGTTCCTGGGTCCGCTCAAACACCATCATCATAAATGTGGTCACCACAGAAAACCCAACAATGATGACAATGACATAAAAAATAAGCTGGGTGCTTACCGCCTTCATGTCGCGCATTTGCTGCGCTTCCGGCATCAGATCTAGCCACGCCAGTACCGCCACAGATTCAAGTTGCGTAGTCGCCAAGCTCGCTTCGGCTTCGCTACGAGTAACATTTGATGCCATGACCACAACGGCATGAGCTTCATCATTCCCTAGCATCCACGCTTCACGAAAATCGTCAATGTGGATTTGCACCAGACTGCGATCGAGCTGGGTCTGCGCGGTGTTGAACACACCAACCAAGGTGACTGAAGATGCTGCTATACCGCCCTCTTTCGCAGTCCCTAGAATAATCAGTTCATCACCAACCTGTAGACCAAGATTTCGAGCTAAGCGGGCTCCGATGACCGCCTCGCCTCGACCTTGAAGATACCGGCCAAGGGAAACCATGCTGGCGATTCGAGACCAATGTCGCTCGATATCAGCTTCCACACCGACTATCTGCGCACCAAAACTGCGCTCTCCCATGGACACCAAGGCAAACCCCTGAGTTCGAGCACTGGCGTATTCAATTTCAGCCCGAGAAGAGAAATACTCCAATATTGGTGCTGCATTAATGGTGTAGTCGACTCTCGGATCAGCGGAATATTTGACATGTTGAACCTGCAAATGACCTAGCAATATCCTCGCCCCGTTGTCGATCATGGTGTCAAAGGAACCCGTTTGCATCGAGCGGCCGAACACTAAAAATAGTACCGCAAAAGCTATTGCACTCACCGTGAGCCAAGTCCGCCGGGGGTTTCTCCATAGGTTACGCCAAGCTAAACCGATCAATCTGACTAGCATCAATCTACTCGCAAGGCAGCAACTGGCTGCAAATTTCTGATTCGCCAACTGGCAACAAACGCAGCAATTTGAGTGCCTACCAATAACACGCCCGGAGCGACGACTAAACTTTGTAGCGTGATAGCTGGGTATATTCTGTCCGGCATATAAAACTGACGGGCAAGCTCCTCCATACCTTCTATAGATATTCCCGCTGAGCTGAAGTAGCTCACTAGCAAAACCACCAACAGTAAACCCACGGCCACACCAACCCCCCACACAAATAGAGCTTCAGCCAGGACTTGACGAATAATAAGACCAGGTCGCATGCCGATGGCCAACAACATGCCAAATTCTCGTGTGCGCTCAAACACCACCATCAGGAAAGTATTGATCACACTGAAAGATACCAAGATAAGAATCGCACCATACATCAGCTTTGCGCTGATTCGGTCAAGTTCAATACCCTGGGTCACTTGCGGCATCAATTCGCGCCACGATCGGGCTATCACATCATCAGGCAGAATTGTCTGGAGTTGTGAAATTTGCTTCTCTAGCAAAGTAAGATCCGCTACCCGAATTGCGATGGTGTGAATCTCATCGCCTAGGGAAAAACCATTTTGGACGGCTTCAAGATGAGTAAAAAGAAGGGTTCGATCCAATTCCGATTGACCAGAGCTGAACAATCCGCTGATGGTTAACGCCAGAGCAGCCACCCCACCCTGCTTAGCCGCGCCCAACAACACCAATTCACTGCCAACTCCAGCGCCTAAATTGCGTGCCATGGTTTCGCCGATAACCACTTCGTCAACACCCTTGGGTAATGTACCGCTGGTTAAATTGTTAAAAAACGTGACTACTTGCTGTTCTTTGTCAAAATCAACCCCAACGACCAAACCACCAAACGAACGATCTCCCACACTCACTAGAGCAAACCCTTGGGCTCTTGGTGCCGCGAACAAATTTGATACTCGATCAAGTGCTCGCATAAGTGCGGTGGCATCAGGAATGGTATGTTCAAGCCTTTCATCTTCGACAAAGCTCTGATGGTTAATTTGAGCCTGCCCAGTATAAAAGCCTGTGGCCGTTTCAATCATCGCCTTATACGAGCCAGCTTGCATGGCCATGCCGACACTTACCAACAAGCAAGCGAAGGCGATGCTTGCTGCCGTGAGCCAAGTGCGACGCGGACTACGCCACAAATTTCGCCAAGCGATTCGCCAAACCATACCTCGATATTCGAAGCTGAGTTTAGCAGCCGTGTCCTCAACAATAATAGTGTTAGCAGCCGGTGGCATTTATCGGGTTCTACCTGACTGCAGGGAAAACACAGTGAACAGCCGATCTTCCAACTCAACGTCAAAATCCATCTTGTGATAGCGAATCTCGGTATATTGGTCTGGTGATTCAAGGTCGACCATGCGTAAAATGGTCGCCATCATACGACCATCTAGCTCACCAATTTGCAGAGATTTCATCTGCTTTAGTGGCACCAGGTCTTGGTCGTAATAGGTCAGCTCAGTCAACACAAAATCGTCTCGTATGAGCATCTGTTCTTTACCCCATACCACCGGGGCGTCCTCAAAAGGGATCGCGTCAATCGTGTATATCTTATGATTTTCTACTTCCTGCGTGCTCACATGAATCAGTTCATAATGACGCAGATACTTATCACTACGAGATAGGTCGTTGTAGGAGAAATCAGATCCCGCCCAGCTTTGCGACATCATCGAATTAGGTAACCGTATGCTGCGATTGATCTTAGGATTAAACGTCCACATCTTGGGCCCTTGTTTTAACAAGGCATTACCAACATCTCTGGCTGGCGCGGTAAAACGAATCAGGGACTCTTCTCGACCGCGTGTCCATGCATTCAGCGTGGAACTGCGACTCCACTCCGGCCGCTGAATAAGCATGCTCATTTCGGCGTAAGAAGAAAGGCCTCGTGTTTGGTCAATGGCCTTAGTGACTAGGGCTACAATATCCAGTGGCGCGTCTAGATCATTGGCGCTGGCAGACCCAACCAAGCTCAACAACATCGGCCATGTGAACAAGATGAAACAAAACTTGATTCTCATTGCACTTGACCTTTGTAATGATATGTCAGTAAATCTATACTCGCTCTAATATTTGACCGTGTCAAACTATCTATGTCCTTACGCCAACAAAATAAGCTCAAAGCTCGCGCCGCGATTTTAGACGCCGCCACCCAACTCGTATCTGAGGGTGGTGTCAATCAAGCAACAACGCGCGAAATTGCCAAGCGCGCCGGCATCAGCTATCAAACGTTGTACAACTACTTCCCCAACAAGGGTCTGATTATCCAAGAAATACTGTACGAAGAGTGGATCCGGTGGACGTCTATGGTGGATCAAACCATCAAACACTACCGCAGTGATTTGTTGGGTACTTTAGACGAGCTGAACAGGATCTCCCTGCAATTTTCGACCGGCGCAAACCAGGATCTATGGCGTGAGATCGCCACCATGGCGTTTCGAAAAGAGGTGTTCCGCAAAGATTTTATCAACAACAACGAACTCTCAGCTAAAGCAGCCATGGCACATGAGCGCTACCACGCCCTTCTTTCCATGGCACAAGGCATGGGACAACTAAAGCCTGGAGTAGATTTACACTTGCTGGCACACACTTTATTTTGCTTAGCCGACTACGCCATATTGCGATTTTTTATACTGCCAGTTGACCCTGACCAATACTTGAACACGTTATCTGAACAGACAAAAATGGTGGTTGCACCTTATCTAACGGACAATCAGCATTAGCCATTGTGTTGGTGATTCTAACCACTCAAATGTTGTTGAATGGCACTAGAGATTTTACACTGACGTTGACTTAACCTAACCAATGCTCAGGGATGGGGTCAAAGTATTTTGCACAACGTTCTAAAATTTTCCGCACTGATTGTAGTCTTACTCGTAGCCTACGGTTGCGCGCCACTTCCGCAAGCAGGTCTAAGTTCGGACCCTAGTTCAGAAAAGGACACCCCGAACCGTTTCATCCAAGGCAGTGTGAGTTACCAAGATCAAACACTACATTTCGTCGAATCAGGTACGCCCGGCAAACCACTGGTGATATTCATCCATGGCACACCAGGGTCTTGGCAAGGGTATCAAGCCTACCTACGCAACCCTCAACTTCAATCTACGGCTCACATGATCGCAATAGATCGGCTCGGCTTTGGTGAATCTGCCGGTAGCGGACCTCGCCCATCTTTCGAAGTGCAAGCTCAGTCCATCTCCAAACTTTTTGAACGCAACCAATCTCCACACAAAGTGACCATCGTTGGGCATTCGCTAGGGGGTTCCATAGGCTATCGTATAGCCATCGACTATCCGCATAGTGTAGGCGCTTTAGTGGCCATTTCATCCGCTATAAGCGCGGACCTGAGTGCACCTCGCTGGTACAACCATCTAGCCAAATTAGGTATTTCACGCTGGCTGCTACCAGATGAGCTGAATGCCGCCAACGCAGAAATGATGCGGTTGGAGACCCAGCTAGATGCCTTGGAACTTTCCGCGCTGAGAATTCCCGTAACCATCATTCAGGGAGACAAAGATAAGTTAGTCAATGTTGCTAACGTAGCCTATGCACAACAGACGCTACTTCATGCTACGTTGCGTGTCAGGCGCTTTACTAATGCGGGTCACTTTCTTCTTTGGAAACAAGTAGACATGGTTGTCAAAGAAATCCTCCACTTGCTACCAACGCAAGAATGCAACCTAGAACAAGTAAGTTGCTAGTGGCATCACTGTGTATTTGAACCGCCACACGCAAGGAGATTAGAGGTGTCCAATGTGCCTACCCTGACCATTAGCTTTCGTGTCGTTTGCGCGTGCCTGGTTGGTTTGCTAGGCCTTGTCATCACGCCGCAAGCTCTAGCCCAAGACTGGAATCTACAACGCGACCGTGAAGGCATTCAAATATTCACTCGCAGTGTCGACGACTCTAAATTTAAGCAAGTAAAGGCCGTCATGCAGATACAGTCGACTTTAGCTGAATTAGTCGCTCTGCTGCGAGACACCAGTGCTTGTCCTGAGTGGGTAGAGGTGTGCAAAAAAGCTGAGGAACTAGAGGTACTCAGTGAGACTGACCTATATGTCTATACGTTAAACACTCTACCTTGGCCGGTGTCGGATAGAGACGCCGTCGCCCGCATCCTTTGGCAACAAGATGCAACAACGTTTACTGTCACAATGACGGCAAATTTGATCAGTGGTAAATTGCCAACTAACAAAGGCATCGTGCGTCTCACCCAAGGAACAACCCAGTGGATTTTCACACCCACAAATGCAGATCAAATTCTGGTCACCAGCACGATGCACATCGATCCTGCTGGCGCAATACCAACCTGGCTGGCGAATCGACTATTGGTAGATTCTCCTTTCGATACATTAAAAGCGATGCGTAAGATCATTAACTCTCATCGATATGCTGGAGCCACTTACACGTTCCTCTCTGAACCATCACAACCTTAGATGAGCCGAGCATATGAATTTTGGCATCCGCGGATTTTCGAAGCACCGTACTACCTGTACCTACTGTTACAATGTGCTCTGCGAAAATTACCCATCAAATACCTCGCCAAAGCAAACTTCGCCTTGGATCATGGTGAACTTGGTTTGGGCTCGAAATATGCGACTCAGATGGCCTTTCATCAGGAGAAATTTCTACCCACCCAACTCCTGACACCAACTTGTGCCGCCGACCTGGTTACTGCGGTTGAAACCTTTGCTGACAAGCACGGCTACCCGTTGATTCTGAAACCCGATATTGGGGTTGTGGGTAAGGGTATTGTCAAAATCAGCCAACAGGCAGAGGTGGCCGCTGCCATCACGGTTGTGCGCAGTGCCTTTTTACTCCAAGCCTTTACCCCGTTTGAGTTTGAATATGGCGTGTTCTTCATACGCCAACAGGGCATCAACAAAATTACGGGCATCAATCAAAAGCACTTTCCCACAGTAGTAGGCAACGGTGTAGATTCCATCTTAACCTTGGCCAAAAATCACTACCGTTTTACCCACCACTGGCATATTTTCCTTAAATACCTAGACACCGAACGCATTCCGACAAAGGACGAAATCGTGCAATTGTCGTTTATTGGCTCGCATACCATGGGCTGCATGTTTACCCACGACACGCACCTGCTCACACCAAAGCTTGAACAAGCCATCAGTACGGTTTGCGACAGCCAGCCCGGTTTCAACTTTGGGCGTTTAGACGTCAAGGCACACAGTGAGGAAAAATTCAGGCAAGGTGATTTTGTAGTCATTGAGGTCAACGGTATTGCATCCCTGCCCACGCACATGTTCGATCCGCAGAATAGCCTAGGTGAGGCCTATAAAATATTTCTACAGCACGGTAAATACCTAACAAAAATCGCTGACGAACATCGACTACAACCCATGCAGTTAAAAAGTTATGCAGATATATGGCAGCTGGCAAAAACCAACGCTACTTTGCTAAACAAATTGCACGACCACGCCAAGTCGCTTTAGGTACTGGGGGAGTAGTCCAAATAAGACTGAGCACCTGGACCAAAATACTGCTTCATGTACTTCAAGGGTATGGCCGGCACGTCCAAATTAATCAGTAAACCTGGCGTATTGTTGAAATTTCCGTCTACCGCAGCAGACACAAAGCGCGCACCCAACTTGTGATAATGCCGAATCAGAACCGGCACATCACGCTCTCCATCCTCTAACGCAAGCACGATTCGAGAAACATCACGCATTGCCATAGGGCGATTCTTCTTTAAATACTCATGCCACTGTTGTCCTAAATCAGGTTCGTACGCAGACTTCGCTGTCACGCCCTCAACCGGCTCAATGAGTGCATCTCGAATCGCAGCCAAAGTTCTACTGTCATACAGGCGCGACATAGAAACTACACCATAAACACTGCGATATTGAGGACACTGCACCAGATACCGCCCTATACCACACCACAACAAATACAAACTCGAATGGCTTTTTTGATATTCAGGCACAACAAACGAACGACCGATTTCGAGCTTGGGAGGACATTGATAAAACTCGTCATCAAATTCAAACATCATGCCCAAATAAACACCGTCCGCACCGAACGTCTCTCTAAGGTAATCTGTTTGACCCAGTCGGTATCCGCCCACAATGACACGCGCCTTAGTGTCCCAAACAAACAAGTGCAAGTAGGTTGCATCAAATTCATCGGTATCTACTGCCTGGCCACTGCCTTCCTCAAAGGCGCGGAAAGTGTATTCACGTAAACGAGTAATTTCCGCGACAGTAATTGGTAATTGTTTTTGAGCCCCATATAACACCGTATATTGCCGATGCGTGTGCAAAATTTGATGTTCCGGAAGGGCATCTATTTCCGCCTCTATGTCACTTACATCCGCTGCGGCAGCCACCGGCGGTATCGTTGCAGAGTCAAACACTGCGACGGGTAAAGAAATGGCTGTACTTTGTAAGTAATCGAGTAGTTGTAGTAACTCTGCCGCGCCGTCGTCTTCTTCTCTTTGAATATTTCTAGGTGTCGTCATAGGGCTTATTAACCTTCAATTGCCATCTTGGTTCCATGCTGCAAACCCCAGACGTAGACCCATGTATAAATGCTGCCAATCACAAAGCCAGGCAATATGCTCATTAAAATTTCTGGCGTACCGACCAAATGATGAATTCCATAAGCTGTTGAAAACAAGATTAAGCACACGACAGCGACAGTCATCCATAGCACAGAAAGTTGTTTATATAATTCTTCTGTTGCAAAGCTCATCAAGAATGTCAGCACCAAGCTATAACTTCCCTGTACCAACCCCGAACGCATGGCGATAATAGAGCCATGATCAAGATTTGCATAAGCTGCCCATCCGCCGTACACGGCAAACCCAGCCACACCAGCTACGGTACTACGTGCGAGCGGCGAATTTAGCATCGTCCATGCCTTCTAGTTCGGCCGCTAACAATTTATCCAGCCCTTCACGTACGGCCGTCTCGCACGCCAGCGCGCATTCTTTACGTTGCCCTGGCAACATAGTAACTGGCTCATGGAACATCACCCGAACAGTACTTCGACCCAAGCCCATAGCCGCATAAAAATGCTCAACAAAGGGTCGATTGGGTACCTGTACCTTAGGATCTGGTAGATACCAGGCATAACAATCCCGCTCGCGAGCAGTCATTCTCTGCCCCTCATATGCCACATAAGCGACACTCACCGGTTGTACAGTAATGTGGTCTGCCGCGGCGAACAAACTGCTCCGAAAAGGAACCACATGAGTACCATCGGTACTGGTGCCTTCAGGAAACAGGATTAAGTTACCTTGGGTATGCAAATGATGGCGAACCGCTTCTATTTGTTCTGCGGCCCGACGCGCTCGACGCTCTAGGAATAGAGTATTTTGTAATTTTGCAAGCTGGCCAAATATCGGCCAACCCGCAACCTCAAGTTTGGCCGCAAAGGGGCCTGGCAGCACACTGCCTAAAACAAAGATGTCGATATATGAAGTGTGATTGCATACAAATAATGTTGGACGGTCGGTGGATACCTGGCCTTCGCAAACAACTTCTATGCCAAATAACCTATTCATCCGCCGATGAAAGTACAGTGGAAAGGTCTCTGCCAAGCTTAGGCGAAAGCCCCTAGCAACTAACATTACCAGAGCCCCAAAAACACACCAGAAAACAAGGAACAATACCGACAACGTGGCTTTTACTTTAGATATTTTTGGAGCGGAACTCACTAACAATCAACCACGTAAAGAAATACAAGTATATTCAGCATTATCACAGGTAGTGGCCTTTCAGTGCGAGCGAGGGTTATGTGAATCTGTTTTCGCAAGCTTAGCCACAATTGCCGCGAGCTTCGCAATTGGTCAACACCGCAGGCCAGTGAGTATCGCCTCGAGTGATTGATCCAGGAATGTCTTTGGCCCATTTCTTGTTCGCGCGCCGGTTGAAATTGAGATAAAGCTTGTCATCAAAAATACGCCAAACATCAGGCTTGGTTGACTTGGTGAAATTATGAGACACCGCAAAGGCACAGTATCCACCATACTGTGGCGCATACTTTTCGGGTGTAGCGATAAAGAGGTTTCTATTTTCTGCTGTCGCAAACTTCCAATCGGCACCCTTCCATTGATAGCTATGGGCATCACTTCCCTTCACACTTTTATCCCCTGGTTGCAAGGAAAAATACGCCACCGAGTCAGTGCCACGAATTGCGCCAGATTTATTCGAGTAAATTGGCGGGTCTGCGGCAATACTCAACACTGGAGCCAAGAAGACAATCAACATCAGGGCCAAATTCACGCGGCGTGTCCGAACGAGGAAATTCATGGGGGACCTTTTTCGATATAGTTGAACTGTGGTGCTATAGACCCACGTCAGTTAGAATCGTTCAACGCTGTAGGCGTGTACTACCCGGCCTTACCCAAGGTAACTTGCCCCACATATTCACGCGCCTGAGTGACAGCAAATGGTTGCATAAATGGGCCAGCCCTAACATCTCTATACAGTCGCGCTAGTGGATGGCTATTGGTATAACCCGAACCACCCATTAGATCCATGGCCTTGCTGACTATATCTATAGCGCCTCTATTTACCACCCACTTTGCTGCTTGATAGTCTTTCATCAACTGATGCGCCGCCTCCATAGAAGGTGGCTGCTGTTCATGTCGGGCTAAGAATTCATCAACGTTACTTGCCGCAGCGCCTAATATCGCCTGACACTTAGCCAGCTCTATTTCCATTTCGCCGACAAGGTGTTGCACACCAGAGTACTCTGCTACGGATTCACCTACTCGTTTTTGAGTCGCGAGCTTTTCAATGGCAATGTCTCGCGCCGCTTCAGCAATGCCAAGAAATGCGCCCACCAAGGGTAGGTTTGCCAGCGCCCTATTCATCAGCACACCGACACTCCACTGCCCCCAAGGACCCAATTTTCGTATCGCCGAGAACGGCACATGTGCATTTTCAAATACCACAGATTGGCTTCCAGAAGCGCGCATACCCAGCGCATCCCAATCGTCTTGTGGGATTAAACCCGGGGTATCTATGGGCAGCAAAGTAGTCACCAAGTGGTCACCTTCGTCATCACGCATACGCAGATTCATGCCTAGATGCGTTGCTATCGGAGACATGGTGACAAATATTTTATGGCCGTTTATACACCAGCCTTCGTCTGTGCGTACCGCTTCGGTCCTGGGGTGCAAAT
>QIGT01000392.1 GCA_003230835.1 Gammaproteobacteria bacterium | reverse complement strand
TGATCGTGGCTGTTTTATGTAGGTTGCGCGCGCGGGCGTAGTAACCTAATCCTGTCCATAGATGCAGCACTTCATCTAGGTTGGCGTTGGCTAGGGTGGTGACATCAGGGAAGCGCTGCATAAAGCGCAGGTAGTAGTCGATGACGGTGGCGACCTGGGTTTGCTGCAGCATGATTTCGCTCACCCACACACGGTATGAGGAAAGTTCTTGCTGCCAGGGCAGGTGTTTCCTACCTTGCGTTTGATGCCATGTTAAGAGATTTGTTGCGAACCAATCCATGCGCTGATTATAAAGCTTTGTGATCAGTCGCGCTGTTCTACCGAGCCACCCAAAAGGTCGAGTAGTTTGCGTGCCATGTCTTGGTACTCCTCTGGCACATCTTCCTCTATTTTGTCTTCAATCTTTCTACGCAGCCCTGTTTCAGAGTCGCTGCGCAATGCATCTGCAATCAAATTTTGTACCGCGTGATCGTCTAATTTGCACTCGGGTTCGGCCGTGGGTCCGGTGCAACGGATAGGAATGGGTGTGCCTTCAAGCATTGAATTGACATGAAATGGGCTTGTTTCGGGCGCTTTGTTTAAGGTGATATTGGCCAGTATGTCCATGCTTTCGTTGGCGTAGTCGACAGTGCCTGTTGCGTCTACTTCCATGTTATCGAGGGTGAATCGTAATATGTGGTTGGCGCCATCGATGGCCCAGTTGCCGGTGAATTGTTGGTAGTCCCAAAGGTCTGGCCAGGCTGCGACTTTGTCGGTGCGGCGGGTGAGTGCGGCTAATTGCATCAATTGTTGTTTGATTGCAGAGATGTCGAGTTGGCCTTGGCCACCGTCAAAATTGCTTTCTGCTTGTACAGTGGCGAGTAAGTCGGCTTCGGTGTTGCCCTGCAGCTTTATCACACTGTTTACCGCTATGGGTGCTATCCAACCCAGGCGTTGGTCGACCCAATCCATCAGACGCTGGCTGTCGACGTTGGTGACCTGGGGAGTGATGGTCCACTGTATGGGTGCCGTGACGGCGTCTACATCTATGTTGGTGAGCACGCTGCCACCGAGAAAATCTTTCACGTCTGCGAGTATGTTCAGTTGGCCTGTGGCGTTGGTGATTTGTAGCGTAGTGTTGTGGAAGGTTTCTTCATTGATGGTGAGTTCGCGCAGATCGCAATCGGCGACAATGTCGTAAGCCAGCAGCAAAGCTAGGGGTAAGATGTCGTCGTCTGTTTCTTCAGGCAGGCTACTTCCGGACAGGTGATTAGAGGGGGTGTCTCGTTCGCGCACATCTGCCTCACACACCCCTTTGGCCATGGCAGAATCGATGGACAGCTCTGTCAGATGTATGCGTTGGGGGGTTGTGTCTAAAGCTGGAAAGTAGGTGATTTGGCCTTCAAGTTGGGCGCTAATGGGTTGGGTATTTTTGGCCGCTGCGGTGTAGGTGGCGTCGGCGAAAAAGTTGGCAGATTCGCCTGGAGTAAAATTCTCCAGCTCAAATTGTTGTAGGTGAATGGTCGACTGTTCTGCAATCACTGTGGTGTCGGTGAGTTGCAACGCGGTAACTTTCCACCGATCTGTGTCCTGCCACATGGCAGATAAATCCATTTTCAGATCAACACTGCCGACATCAATTTGTAAATCATCATCCTTGGCGACAAGATTGCTGATTTGCAGGGTCAGCGGTGGGAACAGTTGCCATTGTATTTCGCCATTAATTTCTATGTGGAAATCACTGTTGTCATTGATCAGGGCTTCTATCTCAGGCTTAAGGCGGTTGGCGTCTTGGGCATAGAAAAAAGCGCCGAGCAAAAGCGCGAGGGTTAAGGCAAAGAAAATTCCAACAAATCGAATGACAATCCGCACCGACGCCTCCAGCTATTTACAGGCGCGTAGTATAGAGTTTTAAGACTGTCGTGTAGCTGAACGACGAAAAAGACGTATGGGGTGCCAGGTGCGCGGCCACACAGGCTTGGGGCTAACTCGACCAGCCCAGCTGCGGATTTGCTTTTTGAGTGCTTTTTCTGCGGCGGGTTTGTTGTCAAATGGACCGACAGCTTTGTTGCCACGGGTCCGGTAGTACCACTGTCCTTCATCTTGTCCTGCATCTTCTTGGTAGATGCGTTCAACTTTCTCCATGTCCCTCTTCATGTCGTGTGCCCCTCTCCCCTAATGTCGTAAGAGTATTACAAGGTGTTGTCCACACACCCATTGCATCATACTTAGCCTTGTTTCTTTGTAATTTGTTGTAAGGCGTATGATAAATACAACTAGCGTCAAGCTAATGTACCATTTTGACGAAATTGTGTAAATCTCCCTGGCAACATGAGTGAGAGGTAAATGACGGTAAATTCCTTTGATCCCAGTGACTTAGATGGGTCCTTAAATACATCACTTGCAGCGCAGTTGTGCAATTTGGTCGAACAGCTCGGCGACGATGAGCCGGTGTTGGACGAAAAGCAGGCGGCTCACTTTTTAGCGCTAGCCTTGCACCCAGGTTGGCACACTTATGCGGCTAAGCTGAGTGATGAGGTTATCTGTGGCTTGGTTCGTTTGTTTACTCGCAGTGAGATGAAATATGCGGGTTGGCAGGCTGGGGATAAATCTCCAGTGATTGCCTTGGTCAAGATTCTCAAACAGCGAGGAGCGTTTGAGTCTGCTTTGAATCGGTGGATTAAGTCTCATACGGACAACAAATTCTTGCCACATGGCAGCCTAAAGGACCTACTTTAGTCGCGTCATTTCTACTAGAATCCGCGCCACCCGATCGCCAGATAAGAGAGGCTAAACTACCCATGAAGCAAGCGCGCACAGCGACCGTGAAACGTGATACCACCGAAACACAAATTGAGCTGAGCCTGAATTTGGATGGCACTGGTGTGAGTGATTTTAATATCGGTCTGCCTTTTTTCGAGCACATGCTGACCCAGATAGCGCGTCACGGTTTAATCGACATCAGCATCCATGCCACCGGTGATCTAGAGGTGGATGCACACCATACCGTTGAAGATGTTGGCATTGTATTAGGTCAGGCGTTTACACAAGCGATAGGTGACAAATCGGGTATTTATCGATATGGACATGCCTACGTGCCATTGGATGAAGCGCTGTCTCGCGTGGTGGTAGATCTGTCAGGTCGGCCGGGGTTGTTTTACGACGTTATTTATACCCGTGCGCGCATCGGCGACTTTGATGTAGATTTACTGCGTGAGTTTTTCCAAGGTTTTGTCAATCACGGCATGGTGACGTTGCACTTGGATAACCTCAAGGGTGACAACGCCCATCACCAAGCTGAAACCTTGTTCAAAGCCTTTGGGCGAGCCCTACGTATGGCCAGCACAGCAGACCCGCGCATGTTGGGCATCGTGCCGTCGACTAAGGGCAGCTTGTAGCGATATGTTATTGATTCCAGCCATCGATTTAAAAGAGGGCAAGTGTGTGCGTCTGCGCCAGGGTCGTATGGATGAGGCAACGATATTTTCGGATGATCCTGTAGCGATGGCTGTGCATTGGCGATCTTTGGGCGCTCGTCGTCTGCATATTGTTGACCTCGATGGTGCCTTTGCGGGAGAGCCACGTAACAAAGCGCTGATTCAGAATATGGTTGCGGCTATGGGGGACATCCCCGTGCAGGTGGGTGGCGGCGTGCGTACGCACCAGATCGTATCTGGGTATCTTGATGCCGGGGTGGCACAGGTCATCATTGGTACGAAAGCGATTGAAGATCCTGGGTTTCTAGCGGATATGGCCAATACTCATCCACAAAGGGTGTTGCTGGGCCTCGATGCGAGAGATGGGAAGGTCGCTGTGCAAGGTTGGGCAGAAACCTCTACTCAAACCGCCGTGGAATTGGCAGAGGCTGCCGCCAGCTTACCCATCGCAGGGATTGTTTATACCGACATTGACCGTGACGGCATGATGAGTGGGCTTAACGTGGAAGCTACGCTCAATCTGGCACAAAGTTCGGGCGTGAAAGTTATCGCTTCCGGCGGAGTGACTCGTTTGGATGACCTGCGCCGCTTAAAAAAGGCGTTTGCATCTTGCGAAAATTTATTGCTCGGGGCAATTACTGGCCGGGCGATATATGAGGGAAGCCTGGATGTTGCGCAAGGGCAAGCTCTGCTCGACGCTGAATAGCGAGATGTTCAGCGCTGATCAGTCGAATGTCTTTGGGTAGGTGCGTCAATCTATCTTCTAAATAGTCTAAGCTGATGGGGTAAGGGTGTGCCACCACCACGGCTGAACCTCGGGTGCGGGCGATTTTTAGAGCCTTTTCGAAAGCGCGATGTATGGCGGGTATGTTGCGATGATGGTCTAGAAATACATCACGGCGTATGGCGGCAACGCCGACTTCTCGGGCGACATCTAAGGCAATGGTCGCAGTGGTCGTACGAGAATCTAAGAAGAATAAACCTCGTTCACTCAAGTGCCGCATCAATCGCAACATCGGTGTGCGGTGTTGTGTCAGCAGGCTTCCCGTGTGATTAGACAAGCCGGTACCCATCGGCACAGCGTCTAATGCTCGTTGCACTAAAGTATCGAACTCGCCGTCGGGCATGTGTAGTTTTAGGGTGTCATGTTCCTCGCGTGCATGACCTGACGGGTGCGGTTCCATAGGCTGATGCACGATGATGTTTTTGTCTAGCTTGGTGGCTTGTTGGATCAGGCTAGCCGTATGCGGAGCGAAAGGCAGCACCGCAATAGTCACGGCTCCGGGCAGATTAATAGCGCGCAGCCCGCGAGCTTTGTTATAGCCTACATCATCTATCACCACTATAAGGTCTGCGGCGTTTGCCAGGTTCACCCAAGAGCTGGCGGCCAGCACCCACAGCAGTGAGAGGCACTTTAGGAGTACGCTCAATTTTTTGTGTCACTTCCCGAAATGGTATCGAAATTTTGGGCCCACTCTGATGGTGAGCTTATGGCGTTACAGTGTAGTAGAACTACAATCGAGCTTGCAAGGTATCTGCGGCGGTAGCCTTCAGAATTTGTATCGCTTGTTCCAACATGGCGTCCTCATCGCCTTCGAAAGTGACGTCTGGGTCGATACCGTTGTTGTGGAAAGAGCGACCATTGGGCGTGAAATAGTACGCAGTTGTGAGCTTAAGTGCCTGTTCGTCATCTAGGGGTAATACAGATTGCACGGAGCCTTTACCATAGCTGGTGGAACCCATGAGTTGCGCCCGACCATGATCTTGTAGTGCGCCGGCAACAATTTCTGACGCCGATGCAGAACCACTGTTGATCAGTACCACAATGGGTGCACCCTGGGTGAGGTCACCCGTGGTGGCTCGATATTTAGCATGGCTCGTTTTGAGCCGTCCCATGGTATAGACAATCAGCCCTTTTTCTAGGAAGTGATCGGCCACTTCGACAGAAGATTGCAGTGTACCGCCAGGATTGTTACGCAAATCTAGAACCAAACCTCGCAGGGGCATCTGGTTTTGTGTTTTTAATGTGTTAATCAAAGTGGCTAGGTCTTCACCGGTGGTGTTTTGGAATTGAGAAATTCGTGCGTAACCATACCCTGGTTCTAGCAGTCGCCCTCTTACGCTGGCCATTTGCACCACTGCACGTTTTAAGTCGACGTCGAAAGAAGCATCGTCGAGAGAAGCATCAGGGCTTTGTCGTGTAATGGTGAGCGATACATGTGAACCCGGGTCGCCGCGTAATGCCTTTACCAGATCCATGAGCTTCATGCCTTTAACCGTCTCACCCTGCAAGCCGGTAATGCGGTCGCCTGCTTTTAGCCCCGCTTGCTGTGCCGGGGTGTTATCTATGGGTGCAATAACGGTGAAGTAGCCTTCAACTAAACCCAGTTCAATGCCAATGCCGCCAAATTTTCCGGTGGTATTGGTGCGAAGTGCGTCATAGGCGGAGGCGTCAAGGTATCCGGAATGTTCATCTAAACCTTGCATCATGCCTTCGATGGCGAAGCCCAGCAGTTCGGTATCGCTGACTTCCTCAACATAGTTGTCACTCACCTGTCTTAGTGCTTGAGACAAGGTGTTTGAAGCGTCCGCGGGGCTGTGGTGGCGGCTATACAGGTGCGAGACAACACCTAAAGAGGTGCCGGTCACAATACTGATGATGATGCCAACTAAGGTTAAAGGTCGCAGGATCATGGAGGCAGTGTGTCAGTTTAATGTCTGCTTTGACAGCAGAGTGATCTCATAGTGTTAACCCGTTAGTGGGTTTGTGGGCGATGGGCATTTCAATTATCGAGCAACCCAGCTGATTGGATCTTTAGGCTCGCCTTTGTGGCGTACCTCAAAGTATACCCCCGGGTCTTTTTTGCCACCACTGTTGCCTGTCGAGGCGATAGTTTCACCGCTTTCTACCCAGTCGCCGACTTTTTTGGCGAGGGCATCGACATGCCCATATAGGGTCATATATCCGCTGCCATGGTCAACAATGGTGAGTAGGCCGAAGCCGCGAAGCCAGTCGGCAAATATGACGCGCCCTCTAAATACTGCCGTAACAGGTTTTCCAACAGGTGCGCTGATGTCAATGCCATGCCAACGCAGTCGGCCGGAAGCTCGGTGTGATCCAAAAGCATGTCTGATGCGACCTTGAGCGGGCATAGGCAAAGTGCCTTTAGCCGTAGCAAATGCGGTGCCATCTAGTTCGGTAGATCGACGCCTTAATTCTGCTAGTAATTGTTGTAGACGTGTTCGGTCTTTTTTCAATCGTTGGTATTGTTGTTGTTTGCTTTCGGCTTCCGAATCTAACTGACTGATTAAGGTGGCGCGACCTTGTCTTTGCGCAGATAACGTTTGTTGCTCTGCAACCAGCTCGCTGCGTTGTTGGCGTTGTTGTTGTTGTTGTGATTGAAGCGTGCTGTTGGTTCGAGTAATTTCCACTAGGGTGTCTTGGTACTGTCGCAATACTTCCAAGCGTGACTCGCTAAAATACCGATGGTAGCGAATCATGCGATCAAAGGTATCGGGAGACTCTTGATTGAGCAGTTGTTTGAGAAAATCTTGGCCTGTGAGGCGATAGGCTGCGGAGATATGTTCGCCGATCAACTTTGCCTGCTCACTGCGCTGCAACTGTAGTTGCACTTGTTTTAGCTCTAGCTGCTCAAGTTCATTGTGGGTTGTAGTGACTTGTTTTTCGATGTCTGCCACGTCTCGATTGATTTTGCTGACATCACGGTCTTGTTTTTGTAGCTCAACCAGCCACACAGATCTTTTCTTCTCGGCATCTGAAAACCACTGGTCTAAGGCGTTGAGTTGTGCGAGCGTGTCTTTGAGTTGTCGGGCGGTAAGTTGTGAGTCTGTGGTGGCAGCCCAAGATGGGAAGGTAAAAGCTTGCAACAACCCAACTGCAACAGCAAACAGGATGGCCCATGAAGTATCTTTCACAGTCATTGGGTTTGTTCTATGCGCTTTCTAATGGCTCGATACTAACCAGCGATTGTCCGGTCATTTCGCTTGGAACGTCTAAGTGCATGAGTTCAAGGAGTGTCGGGGCAACGTCGCTGAGGGTGCCTCCTTCGCGGAACGTAAGGGTCTGCGGGCCGACGTAGAGCAAGGGTACTAGGTTTTGTGTGTGCGCTGTGTGTGCTTGATTGTTTGCAAGGTCGCGCATTTGCTCACAGTTGCCGTGATCAGCAGTAATCAACATTTGGCCTCCCGCTTCATTAATGGCACTCGACAGCTTGCGCAGGCAAGTATCTAAGGTCTCGACTGCCTTTATTGCCGCGTTCAGCATACCCGTGTGTCCTACCATGTCACCATTGGCATAGTTGCAAATAATGACATCGAATTCGCCTCCACGAATGGCGGCCTCAAGTTTTTCCGTGAGTTCAGCAGCACTCATTTCCGGTTGCAGATCATAGGTGGCTACTTTTGGTGAGGGCACTAATAATCGCTCTTCGCCAGGGTAAGGCTCTTCTGTACCTCCAGAGAAAAAGAACGTGACGTGGGCGTATTTCTCCGTCTCTGCGATGCGCAGTTGTTTCTTGCCTAAACTGGCTAGATATTCCCCCAGCGTGTTGCTGAATTTTTGACGCTCGAAGGCGACCGGAAGGTCGATGTCGTCGGCATACCGAGTGAGGGTCACAAAATCTGTTAGAGATACGGTCGAGCGACGTTTAAAGCCGTCGAAATTTGCTTGAGCAATTGCTCGTGTTATCTGCCGTGCACGATCTGCACGAAAGTTCATGAATACTATGGCGTCTTCGGGTTTTAGAGTGATGGGTAATTCATCTGAATTGTGGATCGCAGTAGGTTGTACAAACTCGTCGTTTTCATCCCGAGCGTAGGCGTTTTGTAATGCTGTGGTGCCGAGTTGCGCATGGAAGGGTGCTTCACCGCGAACCATCAAATTATAGGCTTGTTCTATTCGATCCCAGTTTTGGTCACGATCCATAGCGTAGTAGCGACCGACCACGCTGGCGATTTGTCCGCTGCCCAATTCGTTGAACAATTGTTGTGCTGCTTGCAATGACGCATCTGCACTGCGTGGTGGCGTGTCGCGGCCATCCAACATGGCGTGCAAATAGATTTGCTTAATGCCTTTGTCCGCGGCAATGCGAATGGTTTCGAATATTTGTTGTTCGTGGCTGTGCACGCCGCCCGGGGAAAGCAGGCCCAAGATGTGTAGGGCGCCAGAAGACTTTTCGAGTTTTTTAAATGTGCTGGCTAAGGTGCGGTTGTTGGCATACTCATGTTGGCTGATGGCGCGATTAATGCGGGTAAAGTCTTGATAGATCACGCGTCCCGCACCGAGATTCATATGGCCTACTTCGCTGTTTCCCATTTGACCCGGGGGTAGACCCACATCTTCGCCAGAAGCGGAAACTAGGGTTCTAGGTTGGTTGTCCCACAACGCATCCCAATGAGGGGTTTGGGCAAGTGCAATGGCGTTGTCTTGGGTTGCTTCGTGGTAGCCGAAGCCATCGAGGACAACCAACAAATTCACTTGACGCATTCTGCGGACACTCCTGGCGGTAAATGCAGGTTGGCGAGCTTTAGAAGGGGGCGAATTCTAGCAAAAAGAGTCTCAACGGTGTGTATAATCGCGCGGCTTTCTTATAGGTGTTTGTCATGGAGCAGTTGTTTTCGTTCATTAGCCTCCACCCTTACTTGGTCGGTATTTTTTCGGTCCTGCTGGTGCTTTTTATACGCAATGAGATGAGTCGAGGTGGCGCTACCATCAGTGCTCAAGAGCTTGTGCAGTTGGTCAACAACGAAGGGGCAGTGGTTCTCGATGTGCGTGATAAGGCGGAATTTGAGCAGGGACACATTGTAGATTCCATCAACATTCCGTATGCAAATATTGAGTCTCGTGTGGATGAGCTGAAAAAATACAAAGAACAGCCCCTGGTGATTGCCTGCAAGATGGGCCAGCATTCAGGTTCTGCTGGCACTGCTTTGCGTAAACATGGCTTCGAGAAAGTCACTCGCCTTCGAGGCGGCATAACCGAGTGGCGTGGGCAAAATCTGCCAGTAGTTAGGGCGTAATTTGCGATGAGCGAAGACCAACCTAAGGCAGGTGAGAAAATTCAGGTACAAATGCGCTTGGAACGAATCTATCTGAAGGACGCTTCGTTCGAATCACCTGGTGCGCCTTCCATTTTTACTGAGCAGTTTCGCCCAGAATTTAAGGTAGACATCAATACTGCGGTTAATAGCCTCGGCGATAATCGTCATGAGGTTGTGCTGAGCGTGACAGCAACGGCGAATCGAGACAGTAAAGTAGCTTACCTGGTCGAAGTGCAACAGGCGGGTATTTTTGTCATTGAAGGCGCCAAAGGACCTCACTTACAGCAGGTGATCGGCATAGCGTGTCCAAACACGTTGTTTCCCTATGCACGTGAAAGCCTGGACAGCTTAGTGGTGAAAGGTGGTTTCCCGGCGTTGCAACTAGCGCCAGTCAACTTTGAAGCGTTGTACGCTCAAGCAATGCAGCAAGCAGAACTCACTACTCAGGCTTCCTCAGATGGTGAGATCAAGCATTAGGCAAGTGTTATGCGTGTGCTGGTAGAGGGTTGTAGGCAGTTTAGCTTCCGCCGCTAAAATCTATTTGCCGCCAAGCTTCAAATAAAATGACAGACACCGCGTTGGCTAAATTCAAGCTGCGTGATTGGGATTGCATGGGAATTCTTAGTTTCTGCTGCTTTGCCATATCCGCGAGCAATATGTCTGGTAAGCCGCGAGTCTCAGGACCGAACATCAGCGTATCTCCTTGAACAAATTCAACCTCGGTGTAGTGGCGGCTGCCTTTGGTAGTGATAGCGAATAGGCGCGCTGGCGCATGCCTCTGTAGGAAATCGGCATAGTTGTCATAGAGGCAGACGTGTGCCAGGTCGTGGTAGTCAAGTCCTGCGCGCTTCAAACGAGTGTCGTCCCACTCAAACCCAAACGGTTTGATGAGGTGTAATCGAGCCCCCGTGTTCGCACACAATCTGATGATGTTGCCGGTATTGGGTGGAATTTCCGGTTCATAAAGGGCGACGTGAAAAGGCATGTCGCATTGTAACTTCTTTTTTCTAGATCGTTCCTATACTGCATAAATAGACAAAAATTCTTTAGGGGTCAGTGTGAGTTCGGCAATGGCATGGATGCAAAGGCTAACCCGCTTAGCTTCGGCACAATTCGCGAAACAAGTCGATGGCCAGAGGCAATCGGGTCAGGTTGCCGTGTACGTGTCTGGTTCGGTAGTGGCCACAGCTCATGCTAACTTCGATACTGGGCTCGAAATTTCTTTGCGTGCTGACCCTATCGGCGGTCTGACAGAAATTTCGGAATGTCTAAAGAGCCAAGCCAAATCACTTGGTTTGGCACGGCAGCCCTTGGCACAACACTGTAATTTGGTCTTGGCGCCAGAACTGTACACCATGTCGTTGGTGGAACGCCCTGATGTGGCGCAGGAAGAACTTGCTGACGCAGTTAGGTGGTTGATTCAAGATCAGGTCGACTACCCGGTAGAAGAGGCCAGTCTCGACGTATTTGAGCTGCCCGCCAGTGCTTCGCGAGACCGCCGCATGGTTTTTGCGGTATCAACCCAAACGCAATTTTTAAGCAGTCTGGTCGCCCAAGTATATGCCGCAGGTTTCGAGCTTGATTCCATCGATATTGCTGAATTAGCCCTACGCAACCTTGCTTGGCAGTGTTATCCGCTGCCAGATCAAAGCGTAGGCCTGCTTAGACTCACAGCGCACAGCGGCATTATCAATGTGTCACGAGGAGACGAATTATATCTCGCGCGTCGTCTGTCAGGTGTACCCGAAGCATTTGCAGAACCTACCTGGGAAGATTTTCGAGAGCGATTGCTGCTGCAAGTACAGCGCTCTATCGACTACTACGAAAGCGCGATGAATCAACCACCGTGCAATATGTTGATGGTCGCCTGTACCGACAGCTGGTCTGATCGGGTGGTTGGGTATCTTGGTTCTATGTTGCCAATTCCTGTCCGCACGATTGCCGATGCGTTAGAAGGTGAGATGCGCATCAACCTATGTAATCCCGAATCTGAAGTGCTGCAGCTGAGCAAATTGACCGAGAAACAAACCAATGCACTGGCGGCTGGGTTGCCGGTGTTGGGTGGTGTCTTGAGGCAACGAGTTTTTGCACAATTCCAGCTAGCCGCCTGATGCAACAAGTCAATCTCATCAGTCTCGGCATCATTCCTAAGGCAGAACCGCTTCGAACCAAACAGATGCTCTTGCTGTTGGGTGGTTTTAGTCTCGTATTGTTGGCCGTCACAGGATGGCATGGCGTGGGTTTGGCTGGGTTAAAGAGTGAGTTGGTGCAAAGCAAGTTGGAAGTTGAGGCGTTACGCCAAACCAATTTACTAAGTCGAACAGACCGGCCTGATACGCAAGCGTTGCGATCCCAGGTTGAACAGTTGAGTACTACACATAGTGCGCAAACTAACTTGGTGCGATTGCTCAACTTGCAACAGGCGCAGCAAGGCTTCTCGGCTCAGTTGAAGAGCCTGGCCGCAGCCAGGGCAGAAGGTATGTGGTTAGAAGAGATCCACTTTTCCCAGGGCCACAGTGAACACATTTCACTTAAGGGCAAGGCGCTACGTGCAGTTACCGTTGCAGAGTTTTTGCAAAACTTGGCGGACCAACGAGTATTTAACGGGCAGTCGTTTGAGTATTTGAGTGTGCGCAGCAGTGAAGGTGATGGCAGTTTGCTAGGTTTTACTATCGTCAGCGAAGATTTGGCGCAATCCGGATGAAAGATTATGTACAACGCGCAATATCGATGTTTGAAGCCTGTTCTTTACGAGAACGTGGGCTGATATTGCTGGTGTTATTGGCTGCTACTTGGGGGGGTTGGATCAATTCCGTTGGTGGTTATGTGATCGACTCCAAAGCGCAAGTGATTAGCAGTATCGACGTGTTGGCGCAGAATTTGCGTGAGCAGAATACTGAGCGGGAAAGGTTGAAGCTGCTTGATTTTGTGCCTGAATATGCCGCGTTGCATAAGCAACAGCAGAGGTTGAACAAAAACGTGATTCTTCAAACGGCTGAATTAGAGTCTCTGTTGGCCTATTTCGTCGCGCCTAAAGACATTCCGGTTATGCTTGAAGATGTGCTGCGAAATCACCAAGGTTTAAAACTGATCCGGCTGGAAAGTCAGCCTACCCAACGTATTGAGGTAGTCGCCTCGCAAGAAACAGAATCTCTTAGGGTGCCGGCTATCTATCGGCACCCGGTACAAATGGAATTTGAAGGAGGCTATCTAGATGTTATTGCTTACCTCAATACTTTAGAGCAAGGCGAGTGGCATTTTAGCTGGCGCAGGCTTGAGTATGTGGTCGATGAATATCCGCGCGCGCAAGTACTGATAGAGATTGAAACATTGAGTGAGAGTAAGGAGTGGCTCGGTGTATAGGCTGTGTTACCCGCTATTGTTGTTGTTTGTGCCTATAGCATCGTTTCCAATTGAAGATCCAACCCGGCCTATCTCGATGATGCAAATACGTCAGAGTCATAGCCTGGTACTGCCAGAACTAACCTCCATTTTAAATTCACAGCATCGACGGTTGGCCATTATAAACGGCTATGTGCTTGCGGAAGGTGATGAAGTTGCTGGCATTCGATTGTTAGGCATCGACGCGTACGGTGTGGTTTTAAGTGTGGATGGTGGTGAGCCAATCGCGATATCTCTCGGCACACTAAATATTCGAAAGGACATAAAGTGATGTCATACAAAGTTGGGCTACCGTTTCTGTTGGTGATCTTGAGTTGCACAAGTTGTGCAAGTTTTGGTCCTAAATTGGTCGCTCATACAGACAGTTCAGACGAAGCTATCAATGAGCTTTTGCGTGGCGTGGACCAAGTGATTCCGCCGTTGGTTACCCCTAGGGTGAATATGCGTATTGAAACCCAACCGCTAGGTGAGCTAATAGACCAAGGTTCGCGATTTGATTTGAGCGTGGAAGGCGCGGGGGCTGCTCCATTCTTTCGCAGCCTAGTGGCCGGTACACGCTTCAATATGGTGGTACACCCTGATGTTATGGGCTCGGTATCATTGGCCCTGAACGACGTCACGGTACAAGACGTGATGGAAGTGATGCGCGACGTATACGGTTATGACTATGTGTTGAATGGCAATATCTATCAAGTTTTCCCTGACGTGCTGAGAACGCAAATTTACCACTTGAACTATTTAAATGTGTTTCGTTCTGGGCGGTCAGAGGTACAAGTCAGTGTGGGCAAGGTCAGCGACTCGGGTGGTCGCGGGTCGCAAAATCAAAATAACTATAACCAAAACAACGGTAACTATTCGTCATCCAAAAGTGGCGGCGAACAGGTGGTTGGTACCATCGTAAATACCAGTGCTGAAGCGGATGTATGGGGCGAACTAACCCAGACGTTAATCGTCTTGGTGGAAAGTGATGAAGGCAGTAGTGTTGTGGTTACGCCTCAGGTGGGATTGATTGTGGTCAAGGCCAAACCACAAACCCAGCGTGCGGTAAGTGACTATTTGAATCAGGTCGAGAATATGCTGTCTCGACAGGTGGTCATCGAAGCAAAAATAATTGAGGTGACGCTTAACGAAGGTTTTCAGTCAGGTATAGACTGGCATAGTTTTGGCGATGCGTCAGGCGGTAGCTTTAATTCGCGGCTGCTTGAACAAGCCGACGGCAGTTTTCTGACCTCACTGGGTAGCGAACACAGTGTTGCAGGCGAGTTCGTTAGTGGTGTGAACGAAATATTTAACCCGTTGGGCACTGCCTTTTCTTTGAGTAGTGCCTTTGGCGATTTTGATGCGACCATAAGACTGCTACAAACTCAAGGTGCTGTGCAGGTTCTTTCAAGCCCACGCATTGTTACTGTAAACAATCAAAAAGCGGTGATCAAAGTTGGTAGTGATGAGTTTTTCGTCACAGATATATCTTCCAATACTGTGACCGCAGGCAGTGCGATTAATACAAGTGACTCGCCGGAACTCACGCCATTCTTTTCTGGTATTGCTCTAGACGTTACGCCTCAGATTAGTGATGACAATAGTGTTATTTTGCATATTCACCCAACGGTTAGTGAAGTCACCGAGCAGTTAAAAGAGATTGGAGGTCAAATTGTACCGTTGGCGTCCAGCACTATTCGTGAATCGGACAGCATAGTGCGAGCAGCCAGTGGTCAAATTATTGTGATTGGCGGTCTCATGCAAAACTCCAGCCGAGATGTGAATGCTGGTGTGCCTTGGCTAAACAAGTTGCCAGGGATAGGTTATTTGTTCAAACAAAAGAATGTGAACAGTATTAAGAGTGAGCTTGTTATTCTGCTCAAACCCATGGTCATCGAAGCGGGTGTGCAGAAGTCTCTATTGAGTGAAAGCGCTGCGCGTGCAAGCCGCTTACGCGCCCGCATGCAACGCCGAGGGTAAGGGCGGTGAAATCTGCAAACAAAATACGCATAGGCGATCTGTTGGTTGCGAGCGGTGATATCAGCTCCGCTCAGCTAGACGAAGCACTTGCTGAACAGAAACATACCGGGCTTAAGCTCGGACGCATTCTTGTCGAAAAAGGATTTGTAGATGAGGACCGGTTGCTGGGGTTTCTATCAGAACAACTGGGCGTGCCCTTTGTTGACCTGACTAATTTCGAGTACGACGAAGCTCTGGTTGCAAAGTTGCCTGAAACCTACGCGCGCCGTTACCGGGCAGTGGTGCTTGAAGAGAATGATGGTGAGCTATTGGTCGGAATGGCAGACCCTATTGACATATTTGCCTTCGATGAGTTAGCTCGTCAGTTGGATCAGGCGATGAATGTAGCGGTGGTTCGTGAAGCGGAATTGCTTGCCCTTCTCGATACTGCCTACAGGAGAACAAATGAAATTGTTAGTTTTGCAAGCGAACTAGATGGTGAGCTGAGTGTTGATGAGTTTAGCCTTGGCAGTTTCGATCAAGACGAAGAGGACCAGACACCGGTTGCCAGACTTTTACAATCCATATTGGAAGATGCCGTACAAATTAGAGCATCAGATGTGCATATTGAGCCGGGAGAGAAAGTCCTGCGTCTGCGCTTTAGAGTCGATGGTGTTTTACAAGAACAGATATTGAATGAAAGAAGAATTGCCCCCGCCTTAGTCAGCCGATTAAAGCTGATGGCGGGCTTGGACATATCTGAGAAGAGATTGCCTCAAGATGGCCGCTTTGAAGCCAGGCTTAAAAACAAAGACATGGACGTTAGATTGAGCACCTTGCCAACGACACATGGTGAGTCGGTTGTCATGCGCTTGGCAGACCATAGTAGTGGTAGTGCGAGACTAGACCAAATTGGTATGGACGATGTCATCCTGCAGCGTTTTCGACGCATGATAAAGCGACCAAACGGATTGATATTGGTCACCGGACCGACCGGAAGCGGCAAAACCACAACACTTTATGGAGCTTTGAACGAGTTAAACTCGTTAGAAAAGAAGATAATTACGGTGGAAGATCCAGTCGAATTTCAACTGGAAAGGATCAATCAAGTCCAAGTGATGCCGAAGATAGGGTTGGATTTCGCCAGGGTGTTGCGATCAACATTGCGACAAGATCCAGATATCTTGCTGGTAGGTGAAGTGCGAGATTCCGAGACTGCCGATATCGCATTGCGTGCAGCGATGACAGGCCATTTAGTACTATCAACTTTGCATACCAACGATGCCATCTCGTCTGCGCTGCGCTTACTAGATATCGGTGTGGAGGGGTACATTGTTGCTTCTTCGGTGCGTGCGATTGTTGCCCAACGTCTGGTGCGTAGAATTTGTGAAGGGTGTGCTGCAGATTACACTGCAGATGAACATCAGATGGCATGGCTTTCTGCAACCTCGCCGGATGTAGATTGGTCTGCGGTTAAGTTTACTGTGGGTGAAGGCTGCAATAAATGCAACAAAACTGGCTACTACGGTCGGATTGGTGTGTTTGAATTGCTTGAGATTGATGCTGATTTAGCAGATGCACTGCGAGCTGACGATACAGCATTGTTCAGTAAACAAGCACAGCAACAAGCAGGATTTGAATCGCTAGTACATTGCGCCCTGCGCCATGCCCAAAATGGTGCGACGAGTTTAGATGAAGTCATCGCTTTGTCTGGCCATGAAGAAGAGCTTTGGGAGCATCCGCCGCCTGGGCAGCAATCGGGCGCAGAACCTAAAGCTAACTTAGAGCAGACACTCGTAGCCGCACAACAATACCTAGAAGACACCCCGCCAAGATCGAACCCTTCCCACTAGGGTCGAACGACATATGCCTACTTTCCACTTCAATGCAAAATCAGCTTCCGGCGAACATCTACAAGGTACTCGGCAAGCCGCAAGTGCCAGCGCGATTGCCCAAGAATTACGCGCGTCTGGCATGGTGCCGTTGGGCATACAAGCAGCGCAAGAGGGTGAGCCAAAGAGCCGGGCAATCGAGTTTCTGAAGATCGGCAAGCGAAAAGTACAACTTAATGAGTTGGTTGTGTTCAGCCATCAAATGGCAAGCCTGACCAAGGCCGGCATATCGGTGGTGCGTGCAGTACGAACCCTGAGTGAGAGTAGTAAGAATGAATACTTTGCTGAAGTTCTAGTGGAAGTTGCGCAAGATCTCGAGGCAGGCGCGGATATCGCCACAAGCTTAGGACGCCATCCTCGAGTTTTTAATGAACTCTATGTCAGCCTGATTCATGTGGGGGAAAACACCGGTCGACTCGACTCTGCCTTTACGCAAATATCGCGTTATCTAGAACTTGAAAGAGAAACACGTCGTCGTGTTCAGGCAGCGACTCGCTATCCAAGCTTTGTGTTGATTGCCATATCCATCGCAGTGGTTATCTTGAATATATTTGTGATTCCAGCGTTTGCGCAAGTATTCGAAAAATATAATGCGGAATTACCCTGGCAAACCCAGGCCATACTCGCGGTTTCGCGGGCATTTGTTGACTACTGGCCGATCATAGGTCTGT
>QIGT01000223.1 GCA_003230835.1 Gammaproteobacteria bacterium | reverse complement strand
CATTTCAGAAGGAACCTATGAAAACTACTCAACTTTCTAACTACCAAGCAGAGCACTTTCAGTGGCAGGCGAACGCTGGCGTTGCGCAAATAACCCTCAATCGTCCTGAACGCAAAAACCCTCTGACCTTTGAGTCTTATGCGGAACTGCGAGATCTTTTTCGCGACCTGCTATATGCCGATGACATCCATGCTGTGGTGATCAATGGTGCCGGCGGGAACTTCTGTTCCGGCGGTGACGTACATGAAATTATCGGTCCACTCACAAACATGAGCATGAAAGAGCTGATGGCGTTCACCCGCATGACTGGTGATCTTGTTAAGGCGATGCGTGCCTGCCCGCAGCCCATCATCAGTGCGGTAGAAGGTATTTGTGCTGGCGCAGGAGCCATCATCGCCATGTCAAGTGATCTGCGCTACGCAGCCCCCAGCGCCAAGGTTGCGTTCTTATTTAACCGGGTAGGCTTAGCAGGTTGTGACATGGGTTCATGTGCAATCTTACCGAGAATTATCGGACAAGGCCGCACCAGCGAGCTGTTGTACACCGGCAGAGCAATGAGCGCAGATGAAGGAGAACGTTGGGGGTTTTTCAACGGGGTCAGCGAAGATCCTCTAACACAGGCCATCACCATGGCCAATCGAATCGCTCAGGGTCCGACATTCGCCAACGGCATAACCAAAACTCAACTCCAGCACGAGTGGAATATGAGCGTTGATCAGGCCATCGAAGCAGAAGCCCAAGCGCAGGCCATTTGTATGCAAACAGAAGATTTCAAGCGTGCCTATCGCGCCTTTGTTGAAAAAGAAAAGCCGGTCTTTGAAGGCAACTAACTCTTACCCCAGCAGATGCTCTGCCAGCGCCTGCAGGGTAAAGGTTGGGTTCACCGCCCCACTAGACGGAAACAAGCCAGGCCCCGCTAGATACAAATTCTCTAACTCGTGACAACGACCATATGAATCTGCGACAGAGGTTGCTGGGTCACTACCCATAACCGTGCCACCCATAATGTGCATACCGAATCGAGCACCTTGCCACACTTCCTGCGCCCCAGCTGCGCGAAACACTCGCAACCCCTGTGCCACCGCATTTTCATTCATAGTGATCGTTTCCGCGCCGATATTGTGAAGCGTTGATGCAAGGGGTATCCCATTGGCATCAAGTCTAGAGCTCAGGGTAACTCGGTTTTCAGCTTGCGCAATATCTTCGCCTATACAGACCATATTACCCATGTGCTTAGCTGCCTTTTGCATAAACGGCTGCAGAGACTCACCAATGATATCCGGGCGTGTATTAGCAATACCAAGTAAATCGTTAGGCTTTAACGCATTCGCGATAAGCCATTGGTAGGAGCCAAATACGCCCGGCTTAGCTTTGTCTGCATATCCGTCTTGGCAAATGAGCTGGCCACCTGTCGGTCCCAAGTGCGGCATGGTCTGGTTAGGAAAAAGGCCATATACAGATGTAGCCGGATGAGTCATTAGATAACGCCCCACCAAATCATTGTGATTTGACAGACCAGCCGGATGTTTGTCACTACTCGACTGAAGTAACAATTTGGCATTCTGTACCGCGAAGGCACTCAGTACCACTTGGTCTGCCATCAGCCGTCGAACTGAGCCTTGTTGATCCACATACTCTACGCCGACAACCCTATCTCCTGCCTTGTTATGTAGAATGCGTTTAACTGTTGCATGGTTAACAAGTTGGCAACCATTGCTGAGCGCGACAGGCAAATAGGTGACCAGAGGGTTTGCCAACGCACCGGTAGGACACCCAGCATCGCACCAGCCATCGAACAAACAGCCTGGGCGGTTATTATATGACGTGCTGTTTATCGCAACGGGTATCGGTGCCGTCGCTAGCCCCTCATTTGCGAACCCTCGAGCGATGGTCTTACCTTGCTCAAACACGGGCATGGGTGGCAATGGATAGTCATCGGCTGGCGGTCTCCACTTCTCTGCACGACTGTCTCCACTAATACCTACCGTGGCCTGAATACGATCATAGTACGGACGTAAGTCCTGATAGGAGATAGGCCAATCTAGCCCTCTTGCGTGGTTCGAGTAAACCTTAAAATCATTCTCATGCAGACGCGGCCAAACCCCAAATTGATGTAATGCACTACCGCCAGTCCCAAAGCCTGAGTTAAATCCATGCCCTATCGGTAGGTTGCCCGATTCAAGTACCGGCGCACCACCCCACTTAAGCCGACGCGCCCATATTTGCGAGCTGGTCAGATCCTGCAACTGGCGCGGTGGACCCGCCTCTAAAAGCGTGACCATCTTGCCTGCCTTTGCCGCAGTCGCGGCGACTACGCAACCGGCAGCCCCTGCCCCAACCACGATCAAATCGACATGTTCGTCTAGCAACGATACCGACACCTTACCATTCCTCCGTTGGCACAATGTGGGCCATATGCGGCATGCCGATGTTTTCAAAACCTTGTTTCGTACCGTATACAACGTCGCAAGCATCTGCACGAATCACGAACAAAAAGAAAGACGAGGGGGCACCGGACCAATCAGTGAATTCATCCGCCAGAAGGTTTTTTACCAAACTGTCAGTTTCGCTTGAACTCAGCGAGCAGCATGACTTCTGAAATAGAGACTGAGACGCGCCTTCGATACCACTTAATCCAGCTCGATAAAAACTGACATGGTCTTCGTGAGCAATGCCAAGATACTGCAACATTAAAAGGTTGCTCGCCGCGTCGCGAGCCAGCTGCTGAGAAACATACACGCTAACACCTGCTTCAGAAGCACCAGGAACCAACCTTTCGCAGACATGGCTGAGTGTTTGTAGTGCTTGTGCTGTGAGCAGGAGGGTCGCAGTAACTGTAGAGGGCTTGTGATCTGCAGTGCCTGACGGTGTGCAGGCTGCTGCGGTTATCGTGGCGGCACCCAAGGCCGAAGCGTTTAGAAAACGACGTCTGGAATTCATAAACGCTCCGTAATGCCCTTAGGATCTGGGAAACCTCTGCTTAAAAGTCTCTTCGAAGACCAACGGTGACATACCTTGGCGCTCGATAAGACACTTCATTACACCCACACAGCGTGGCTAGATCGAACCCCTGAATACCGACGCGTTCATCTGTCACATTGCGTACGGCAATTGAGGCCAGCCACTTTGCATCGCTACTTAGCCAACTAAGCTGGGCATTTACCATAGTGTAACTGTCAAATTTGTCGGCGTCGAAGTTGCGTAAGTTGTAAAAGTACTCGTCTGAATAACTGAGATCACCCTGCACCGCCATAGTACCGCCAAATGCGGACCATTCGTAGCGTGCGATGGCGGAGTATTGCAACTCAGGTGCGTATGTCGGATCTACATCTCTAGGGGGCAGTGGTGAGTTGTTTCGCAGCAATAGATCTTTAACTTCTGCATCAAAATAGGAGAACGCGAAAATCAAATCCAACCCGTCCATAGGCGAGGTTTGTAGTTCAATCTCAATACCAATTGTCTCGGCGTCTGCGTTAATCACAACACCTCCAACCCCGACAAAGAGAAAGGCTTGATAATCTTTGTAGTCGTAGTAGAAGATTGACGCATTCAACGTAGTGGTACCATCCCCTAACGATGCCTTAAAGCCACCCTCGTAGGCGGTCAAAATTTCCTCATCATACGGAATCGCAGCATTACCACCTGCGCCAAGAAAAGCCCCTAGCAGAGGTGCATTGAAACTGCCTGCCTTAACCCCTCGATTAATGCCCGCATACCATAGCCAATCGTCATTGGGACGCCAATCAAGCTGCACTTTACCGGCAAACAAAGTATCCGACGTGTCAGTATCGAAGAAGAAAGGTGATCCGGCACCAAAAGCATTGGGTATAAAATTTCCACGATTGACAGAAAAGTTATCAAACGACGGGAAAATACCAATCGCCATGTTGTAATCTTTTTCTTCAAGAATTATCCGACCGCCAATGGTGGCGGTGACCGTTTCACTGATATCGTAATCTAGTTGGCCAAAGAGACTGTACGATTGTGTTTCTAACTCGGCAACAACACCGATATCTACTGGTGCAAATGGAGGGCTGCCGGCTATGCTATTGGCTGGGGCTTTAAGTCCATTGTCCGAATCGTTGTCGATGTTCAAGTAGAAGAACCCGGCAAGCCAACGAGTGTTGTCCGTTTCTCCGTCGAATCTAAATTCTTGAGTGAAACTACTTGCATCTACGCCGGCATAGTTAGCCAGTTGATTAGCCGGTGCCGAATCCACGTCGATGAAAAGCAATTTCTCGTATTCTTTGTAATCTGTTACCGAGGTGAATCGAACGCCGTTGTCTAGGTCCCACTCGACTCGAATGTTTAACCCACTTGTTTCAGTCTCACCCTGATCATCAAAGGCAAAGTCGCTTGAAAAGGTGAAATCATCGCCGTCGGGATCCAAATAGCCGAAGAAGTCTCCACCCGGTGCTAATCTTCCCGGCAAGCCAATTCCGGCACCAGGCAGAAATTGGTCACCATCAATGGCATCTCCACCCGCATCGCCGCCTGCGGTGTTAATGCTTAGCCTCGATTCTCCAGCAGGCGTGTTAATCACATTGATCAATTCACCATCTTGTACCACACCAATGGTAGGTATGGATTGGTATGGACCTGTGCTGAGTTCGCTCTTGGCGTAGTTGCCACTCACGGAAATCTCAATAGCATCGCTGGGCTTGAATGCCAATGTAGCGCGCAAAGCCTTAGTGTCATCGTCGCCTAAATCTGCCCCTGCACCTGGGCCCGGGGAACCTAGGAAAGCACCATCAGGATAGAGGTTCTTCAAATACGGCTGTTGTTTGTTGTAACGAATGGCAACTCGCCCCGCAACCGTGTCACTGATCGGCCCACCCACAGCCGCCTCGACGGTATAGATGTTGGCATCGGCATCGGTATCAAACCGACCAACGGACACATCCACGTAAGCTGTTGTTTCTTCAAAACTTGGTTTGTTAGAAATATAGTGGACCAGGCCACCCGTTGCGTTACGTCCAAACAACGTTCCTTGAGGCCCCTTCAGTATTTCAACCCTTTCGATGTCAAATACGGCAAAGGTCTGTGCCTGCGCAATGGCTAGATACCCTTCGTCTAAGTAGGTCGCATTTGGTGCTTCGATGATGTCATTAAAGTCATTCTGTGTGACCCCTCGTATCGAAAACTGCGTGTTCTGGCCTGCCAAATTTCCGCTGATGTGTACCCCAGGACTAAAAGCCGCGATATCAATACTCTGACTGACGCCAAGGGCTTTCATTTGCTCACCGGTAAACGCAGTGATGGCAATCGGTACATCTTGCAAATTTTGTTCACGTTTCTGGGCGGTAACAACCACCTCTTCAATAATACTGGCAGCATGGCTCGCCATACTCGTCAGCATTAGTGTGCTTAGAACGGCGATCACCGTTAAGACACCCGTTATAGCTCTCATTCTCACATCTCTCTCCATTAAATTGTTACGGGATTACGCAAGCCTTTGGCTTCCAACCGTGGTAACACTTCATCACGAAAATAAGGAAATTCCCTGGCATAGTCTACAAACGATAGAGTTATGCCAGACAATCCTGCTGCACTCAACTGTTCCAACTGGTCGGCAACATGATCTGGCGTGCCCACCAAGGGAAACGCCCCATGGCCAGCTGCAAACCGGTCCCGAAAGTTCGCCAAAGCCTCGGGCGTAAACGATTGTGCATGCATGCCTTGCAGTTCCATCAAATAATCTACGGCTTCCCAGTCGGCGTTCTGGTTCGAATAATAATCAAGATAATCTTCTGCTTCTGCTTGAGTCGGCCGACAAACTACAGAACAAAATGTAAACACGCCAACACTTCGACCTGCTTGTCGTGCTTTGTTGCGAACATCGGCCACTGTTTCTGCGCCGGATTCGAAATCAAATACTGGTGTGAATAAATAGTTCGCATTACGCATCGCAAACTTACGACCTTCTTCTGAAGCCGCAGCATTCAATATGGGCACCGGATTCTGCAGCGGACGTGGACTGCCATACACACCCTTGCCCTGAAAATACTTGCCGTTCCAATCAAAGGCAGATTCTTCTTTCCACAGCTTCTGCACATAATCGAACCACTCTTGTGCGTACTCATAACGAGCCACATGTTCCTGCGGAAGCTCTATTCCAAACGCATCATATTCAGGCTTATTCCACCCTGCAACGACGTTAAGACCCACTCGACCACCGCCTAGCTGATCTATGCTTGCCAATTGCTTAGCGGTGACAATGGGGTGGTTGTAGGCCGTGTGAACCGTGGCGAACACTTGGATATTTTTAGTCTGGGCTGTGAGCACAGCACACCAGGTGACGGTTTCCAGTACATCCCCATGAAAATCAGTCTCCCCGCCATAACCGATCCACCTCGCGATGGGTAACATGAACTCAATACCTGCTTCATCACACATTTTGACAAGTTCAAGATTATTTTCCCAGGAATTATCCCAGCGCTCTGCTACTTTAGTAACAGCCATACCGCTGGAACAATTGGCCGAAAAAATACCCAGCATGAGCTTATTGGCATTGTGCATCCTATTCATGACGGTCTCTTTTCATCCTGTCTCTTGTCATCATACCTCTCGTCAACTTGACGCAAGCTTTACTTACATGCCGTCACTTCGATTTCCACTTTGGCACGCGCTTCGACCAGCGCGACCACTTGCACAACACTCATGGGCGGGTAGTGTTGGCCCATCACCTCGCGATAGATTTTTCCCAGCGGTTTCAAGTTGTTTGCATAATCTTCTCGGCTCACCACATACCATGTCATGCGCACCATATGTTCTGGCCCAGCATCAGCCGCGACTAGTACGGCCTTGACATTTTCAAGGGTGACACGCACCTGCTCTAGGAAGTCATCACTTTCGAACTCAGCCTGGCTATTCCAGCCGATCTGTCCTCCAACAAAAATATGTGATGTGCCAGTGCTAATCACCCCGTTTGAATATCCTCTGGGCTGTACCCACCCATCTGGCAAAATTGCCCGATTCATAGCTGCTCCATAATCAAGTAACATAGTTGATGCGTGGATTATATTTTAAGATTAAAATATAATCCACGCCTAATGAGGAGGATCCATTGTGAGTACAACATTAACAAATTTAGCCTTAGAGCTAGCAACAGGCACTATCACCATCGTCGACCTAACCGCAACCCTTGAGCCATCAACCCCTACCTTGCAACTGCCAGAAGAAATGAATTGGGGCGTGTCCTGGCCATTTCATATCGAAGAGATATCCCGTTACGACGACCGCGGTCCGGCTTGGTATTGGAACAACTTTAAATGCGGCGAACACACAGGTACACACTTCGACGCCCCCATACATTGGGTCAGCGGGCAAGACTATGAAAACCACGCCACCGATACACTCTCAACTGCCAACTTCATAGCTCCGGCGTGTGTCATTGATGCCTCTGCCGAAGCAGCCGCTAACCCAGACTTTCTATTGTCAGTTCCCTTTATAGAAGCTTGGGAAAAAGAACATGGCGAGATCGAAGCAGGCTCGTGGGTTTTGTATCGCACCGACTGGTCAAAGAAACCCTCTAATGAAACCTATCTAAACATGCAAGAAGATGGCGGACATACACCTGGGTGGGAACCATCGGCGGTGAATTTTCTAGCTGAGAAAAGAGATGTCATTGGTGTTGGTGTAGAGACAGTAGGCACAGACGCGGGTCAAGCAGCAGGCCAAGACCCAATGTTTCCTTGCCACAATCTCATGCATGGTGCAAACAAATGCGGTCTTGCAGGTTTGTGCAATCTCGATCTGCTCCCCGCCAAAGGAGCAGTGATCATCGCACCTCCTTTGAAGATCAAACAAGGTTCGGGTAGTCCAGCTCGCGTTCTAGCCCTCCTACCATCAGAAGCGCCGTAAGAAGTACCATAGGCAAAAAAAATGGCTGAAAGATCATTTGCAAAGGAAGTTTTAAAGCTCGAAGCGGGCGATGGCGAAACAGTCAAAGGGGAAGGTATTCTTGCCATCACCAAGGCTTTACTTCAATCTGGCGTTTCGTATGTGGGTGGATATCAAGGTTCTCCTATCTCTCACCTGATGGACGTCCTGAACGATGCTCAAGACGTACTATCCGAACTCGGCGTGCACTTCGAAGCCACGGGTAGCGAGGCTACAGCCGCAGCCATGCTTAGCGCCTCCATCAACTACCCAATACGCGGCGCGGTCACATGGAAATCTACAGTGGGCACTAACGTCGCGTCGGACGCTTTGTCAAACCTGGCATCGTCCGGCGTAGTTGGCGGTGCAATGGTAATTGTTGGTGAAGACTACGGCGAAGGATCGAGCATCATGCAGGAACGCAGTTACGCCTTCGCCATGAAAGCGCAAATGTGGCTACTAGACCCACGCCCTAATCTGACCAGCATTGTCGGTATGGTAGAAAAGGGTTTTGAGCTCTCCGAGGCCAGCAACACGCCAATCTTTTACATGATGCGTATCCGCGGATGTCATGTTACTGGCGAGTTCACCGCCAAGACCAATCGCGCACCGAAATTCGGCAAGCACAACAAAGTGGTGCCCAACAGAGAACCGGAAAAAATCATTCTTCCACCGAATGTCTATGAACATGAACGCATAAAAATCCAAGACCGCTGGCCAGCCGCAGTGAGTTTCATCCATGAGCACAAGCTGAACGAAGTATTTCTGGGCAAACATAAACAAGTTGGGCTCATCACCTGTGGCGGTTCTTATAACACCCTAATACGCGCGCTTGAACGCCAGGGTTTGGCCGATTGTTATGGCAACAGCGACCTACCTATCTATGTTCTTAATGTGGCTTATCCACTGGTACCGCAGGAAGTTGCAGAGTTTTGTCGTGACAAAGATCAAGTGTTGTTATTCGAAGAGGGGCAACCAGAATACATCGAACAAGGCCTCACGACTCTGTTACGGCGACAAGATTCTACCACGCGTCTTTTTGGCAAAGAGATATTGCCTCGATCAGGTGAACTCACCGGTCAGGTGACGCTATTGGGACTCACCCGTTTTCTCGAAGAGGCAATCACTCAGGGTTTGCTGCCAAACTTAGAATTACTGTTGTCTTCAACACAAATAGAAGCCAATGCAAATCCTCTTGACCCCGAAGACTATGACGTACTTTCACTCAACGTTCCGCCACGACCATCAGGCCTGTGTACCGGCTGTCCTGAGCGACCTTTGTTTAGCGCCATCAAACAAGTGCAACAACAACTTGGGCCATTTCACATCAGCTCGGACATCGGGTGTCATTCCTTCGCAACGCTGGAGCCGTTCAATCTAGGCAACACCATTATGGGATATGGTCTATCCCTTGCCAGCTCTTCGGGCATTCGCGAGGCGCTTCCACACAAAGCGATCAGTATTATGGGCGATGGTGGGTTTTGGCATAACGGGTTAACCAGTGGTGTTTCTAGCGCAGTTTTCAACAATCACGATGGATTACTAATTGTCGTTAACAACGGATACTCCGCCGCTACTGGCGGTCAAGTTATTCCCTCGCTGGTAAAGTCTGGTCGACTGATTGCCAGCACTATTGATTCTGGCCAGCCGAGTAGATTCGATCATCAATCTATCGAACAAGCCTGTCGCGGCGCAGGGGTTAAATGGATTCGCACGATAAGTACTTACGACATCGATAAGATGAAGGTCACGTTAACTGACGCGTTAACAACCGACCAGCCAGGTCTTAAGGTCATTGTGGCTGAAGGTGAATGTATGTTGAATCGACAACGTCGTATCAAACCCATCATGAACAAAGCGATCAACACAGGCAAACGAACTGTGCGTTCACGCTTTTATATAGACAGTGAAACGTGCACTGGAGACCACGCATGTATTCGGTTGTCGGGCTGTCCATCTCTGACCATTAAGGAAAACCCAGATCCACTATGCATCGACCCGGTATCATATGTCGACAACACCTGCGTAGGTTGCGGCGTATGTGGAGAGAATGTGCATTCGGCTGTTTTATGTCCGTCGTTTTCCAAAATAGATTTATTGTACAACCCACATGGCTGGGATCGTTTTATTGCAACAGCACGGGCTAAAGTTATCAACATGATGAGCCCCGCAAAAGTCGAACTACCGCTGTAGCGCAATAATGACAAACAGCAACCCACACACATTAAATATTGTTGCAGCCGCTCTGGGCGGTGAAGGTGGGGGTGTGTTCACTAACTGGATAATCGATGTAGCGGCGTTGAATAATTGGGTCTGCCAAACTACATCTCTTGCCGGTGTCGCACAAAGAACCGGTGCAACCATCTACTACATAGAATTGATCCAAAATACTGCCGCCAAAAGCAAACCCGTGATGTCACTGTTCCCAGCCCAAGGCGATATCGATGTAGTGATCACCACAGAAATTGCCGAAGCTGGACGAATGATCCAGCGCGGATTCGTGAGCAAGGACCGCACCAGTGTCATCACATCGACCCATAGAGTTTATGGCATCACAGAAAAAATGGACTTAACTGACGGCACCATAGATAGCCAAGCAATATTGCAAATCGCACAAAAGTACGCAAAATCACTATTGAGCTATGACATGGCCAACATAGCCAGCGAACACAACTCTGTCATCAGTGCGGTTTTGTTTGGCGCCCTTGCCGGCTCGGATACACTGCCTTTTTCGAAAGCATCTTATACACAGGTTATCGAACAAACTGGAAAGTCTGTATCCACCAACCTTGCCGCCTTCGAAGCCAGCTACCAAACTGCAAAATCGAAAGGTGTTGGTCACTATTCCCCCACGACTTCGAAAGACAATTGCGCAGCGGTAAAGTTTCAACTACCCGAAACAGCGACCCAACGTGGACAGCCTCTACTCGAACAAATTCGTCGACTCCCCGAGCCAGCACACCACCTTGCCTATCTCGGCACACAAAGGTTGATCGAGTACCAAGACATTAGGTACGCAACCCAGTATCTCAATCACCTCAGTGAAATTACTCAACTTGATGTGGGTGACGATACATTTGATTTGACCACAAACGTGGCGCGCTACCTCGCCTTATGGATGTCATTCGAGGACATTCCGCGGGTCGCCCAACAAAAGATTCGCGCCCACCGAGAAAACTCTATACGCGAGGAAGTGCAAGCAGAAAGCGGCCAAATCATCACTGTTTCAGAATACTTTAGCCCCCAGCTTGAAGAGGTATGTGGCATGCTGCCACGGGGGCTAGGTGCTTGGATCTTGTCCTCCCCGATAAACAAGGTCATGGCTTTTTTTATGGGCGGCCGAAAATTGAAAACTAACACGGTGGCCATTTATGCAGCGCTGAGAATCCTCGCATCCCTACGCCACATCAGACGAGGTAGTCTTGGCTATCATCTGGAACACAAGCAAATTGATAAATGGTTAGCGGCCATCATCGAATATGCGCCGAGGAATTTAGATGTTGCACAAGAGTTGGCGAAGTGTGGTCGTATGATCAAAGGCTACAGCCATACCCGACGTCGAACCACCACACAGCTGGCGAGCATCATCAGTGCCACCGACGAAAAAACTTCAGCCCATGAAATTTTCGAGTGGCGATCTGCAGCCTTAGCCAATGACGAAGAAGCGCTAACAGTCCATTAGACAGCGGCTAATAGATAGCGGCTAAGCTGGATCTTCTCTATGCCACGCCGGTGCAATCAACCGACGCTTTTTATCTGTGGATAATGTTACCCCGGGAGCATCTCGTTGCTCCCTATCCCATAGTTCACAGGTCACCTGTTTGTGTTTCTGATCTAAGCCTTCACAATAATTACTATATCGACACAAACGTACTTGCTCACCATGCCCGGTACGTACCTTTTCGAACCAGTCCGGATCGGCCAAAGCCTGCCGGGCAAAGCCTACAATGTCTGCCTTACCCTCCTGTAACACCGCTTCAGCTTGATCGAAGGCATACTGCCCGCCTGCCACTACCACAGGAGTACTAAACCCTTCTTCACGTATGCTGCGACGAATTTCAGCAACAGGCTCAATGTTTCGCCCGAAAGGACCCTGAGCATCAGAAATGTAACCGGGCATACACTCATAGCCACTACGACCCGTATAAGGATAGGCGCTCCAGCCGACCTTAGGTTGCTTTGCATCATCAAACTTGCCGCCGCGAGACAATGAAAGGAAATCCATCCCCGCCTTGGCAAATTTGTTAGCTATCAAACAGGCATCTTCAAGCGTCGAACCACCCTCAATGATCTCATCGCTAAGGAATCGACAGCCAACAACAAATGAAGATGACGTGGCTGATCGAACCGCATCATAAACCTCAATGGGTAATCGAATCCGTTCGCTCAACGAACCGCCGTAACCATCTGCACGCGTGTTGGTAGCTGAGAGGAATGAAGCCATGGTGTAAGCGTGGGCGTAGTGCAACTCTACGCCGTCAAAACCGGCTTGCTCTGCCCGGGTTGCAGCTTCGCAAAACAATGCGGGCAATACCATTGGCAGTTCATCGATCTGAGGTAAGTGGGTATCTGTTACACGTTCGCGATATCCGTATTGCATGTCCTCCCACTCTTTTTCAGACAGCACGTGTTGTAGCGCATCGGCATCCATCTCACCCAGCGCCATACGTATTTCCTCATCAGATGCCGTCGGCGAATTGAGTTTATTTCTGTGAACGTCAGTTATTTGCAGAAAAACTTTAAGGAATTTATCGCTTTTAGGACGGCGACGAATAGACAAAAAATCGATGAGCTGGATGAATATTTTGGTTTCTCCAGCACTTGCCTTACGCACCGTGTCAACCAAATCGCGCAGTCCGGGTAGGTAGTTGTCATGGCTGATTCTAAGCAACGGGCCACTGGGAACATTCCTTATACCCGTCGCTTCTACCACCAGTGCGCCGGGCTTTCCCTGCGCAAAACGCTCATACCATTGCAGAACATCGGTGGTAACTTCACCCTGTTCATTGGAGCGCCAGGGCACCATCGCTGGCACCCATGTTCGATTCTTAAGCGTGATTGGACCCAGTCGAATCGGACTGAACAACATACTTTTAGCAGCGAGCTGTTGGGACGGCCAATGCTGACTAGTGGGTATGTACTTTATTCGCTCAGGCGGTTTCCACATGGGAGGATTCTAGTCGTGGTGATATATATTTTAAGTTTAAAATATTTTGCAAGCTATTAGCAACTAAATACCAACCACTTAGCGAATACCTCTATTTCAGGTACTATGGTCGCATGCTGGTCTACTACAGAGAAATTACCGTTGAGTGGGGAGAGTCAGACCCCTTTGGTTTAGTCTATTTTCCTCGTATGTTGGCGTGGTTCAATGATTCCGAACATGAATTCTTTGCCCAAGCCGGCTATCCGGTGAAGCAGATGGTGGAGCAAGACCGCACTGCCTTCGTCATGGGGCGCGTTAATTTCGAATTTGTAGGACCTGCTGCTTACGGAGAAAAAATCGTCACAAGACTTGAACTCGAGGAAATTTCAAACTCAACCCTGACCTGGGCTTGTACCGCAACGCGGCGTGATGATGAAGCATTGGTCACGCAAGGCAAGGCGACCCGTGTGTATGCAGAAATTCAGGACGATGGATCACTGAAGGCGATTAGAATACCTGACAATATTAGAACCCTTTTGGGTGCACCGGTTTAAACTAAGCTGGTATAGAAAATCAAACCAATCACCAACGGCGCGACATAACGAAGTATGAATCGGCCATATTGAAACAACAATACACTGCTCATTCCGAGTTCTTGCCATATCGCTTCTCTAGTCATTATCCAGCCTGCAAAAAGTGCAATGAGTAAACCATTAATGGGCAGCAGTAAGTTAGAAACGATGAAATCTAACAGGTCGAATATGCCTTTCCCCTCTAATAGCGGTATCACATCCGGTACTGTTATTTCTGACCATACATTAAAAGATAGTGCCGCTGCGATGCCTAGTAACCACCCACAGAAACCGGCAAACATTGCCACCTTCGGACGCGAATACGCGCGGTTCTCTTCCAGCCATGACACCACTGGTTCCAACATACCAACAACACTGGTAAAAGCTGCAAAAAACAACAATATAAAAAACAACAAGCCAACAATATGGCCACCCGCCATGTTGCCGAAAGCAAGAGGGAGTGTGACAAATATCAACCCAGGACCTCCGGCGGGATCAAGCCCATTAGAGAAAACAACAGGGAAAATCACAATTCCTGCGAGCAACGCAACCAGGGCATCCACCAAGCCGATGGTTAAAGCTGCTTTTGGTAGCGATACATTCTCTGGCACATAGGCGCCATAAGTAATCAAAACGCCCACACCGATAGCAACGGAAAAGAAAGCTTGACCCAAGGCGAGGAACACGACTTTAGCAGTCAGCTTGCTAAAGTCGGGACGAAATAAAAACTCCAAACCACGCTCAATATCTGCATTGAAGATCGAATTTAGAGCCAGCAATACTAGAAGTATAAACAGCCCAGGCATCATGATCTTTGAAATGACCTCAATGCCCCTACTGACGCCTCGAGCAACAACAAAAACGGCGGATGCCAAAAATAGAGTATGGAAAAACAGTAACCGCAAAGGCGACTGTAACAAGTCATCAAACATATCTTGAGAAGCTTCAGCATCAAACTGTGCAAAGGAATTGGTTGCAGCCTTAAAAACATAATCAATCGACCAACCGGCGACCACACAATAGAAGCTAAGTCCGATGAGGGGAATGACAATACTGAGCCAGCCAATTGACCGCCAGATTGGTCTTGCCCCGGCTTCCTGGGAGAGTTTCCTCATACTCGAGATGGCACTACCACGACCTCGGCGTCCCATGGCAAGCTCCGCCACCATAATAGGTACGCATAAGAAAACCACGAACCCTATATACACCAGTACAAACGCACCTCCACCATTCTCTCCTGCAACAAAGGGAAATCGCCACAAATTACCCAACCCTACAGCTGCACCCACTGCAGCGAGTAGAAACATCCTGTTTGAAGACCAAGTTTCGTGTCTGAATTCACTGTCGGAAGGGCTACTCATGAATATACCTGCCATTTTTCGGAGGAATTGCTATTGGGTCATTTACTCTAAAGTCATTTCGAATTGCATTGATCAAGTGTTGCGAGAAGCCTAGATTATTGGCTGATGCTAAATGCGTTAGATACATGATGAGCCCACTGCTGCCTAAGTTAAATGAAATCCAAAAAGCTGCAAAAATGTTGGCGCCATATATTGTCCGTACACCTTTGCTGCGTCTTAATGATCCTGGCTCGGGAAACGACATTTATCTTAAACTCGAAAATCTCCAACCCATGGGTGCGTTTAAAGCACGCTGCATGGGCTACGCTTTGCTGTGTACGAGCCAAACTCAGCGGTGCAACGGAGTGTACACTGCAAGTTCGGGTAACGCGGGTCTCGGTTTGGCTTGGATGGCGCAACAACTCAAAATAACATCGACAGTTTACGTACCTCACAATGCTCCACGCGCCAAACTTGACGCTATTCGAAGCTACGGTGCTAAAGTTCAAGAAATTGATCATCCTAATTGGTGGAAAATCATTCAGCAAAATGGTCATGTTGAGGACCCAGGAACGTATATCGATGCGGTTCGCAGCACAGCAGCACTGGCCGGAAATGCCACCATAGGGCTTGAAATTTTAGAAGACATTCGGAATGTTGATACTGTCATTGTTCCCTTTGGCGGCGGCGGTTTAGCTTGCGGAATATCTACTGCCCTTCGCGAAAGCAGTTCAAAAGCTAAAGTACTGGCAGCAGAGTGTGACACGGCAACGCCGCTAACTTCAGCTTTTGAAGCAAAGCGACCCATCGAAGTGGAGACAAAACCGTCATTTATTTCTGGCGCGGGCGCGCCCTGCGTCCTGCAAGAGATGTGGCCTCTGCTGAACAACTTAATCGATGGAACATTGCTAACAACCGTCACTGCGACAAAGGCAGCTGTGCGCTTTTTGGCTGAACATAACCAACTAATCGTAGAAGGTGCGGGAGCAATTCCAGTTGCTTGTGCGATGTCTAACCCAACCAACTTGGGTACGATAGTGTGCATAGTTTCAGGCGGGAATATCGACCCCACGATCATGGCGAATCTACTTCAGGGTTAGCCATCTTGTTGAGGTGATGGGAGTAAATTACCCCACTGCGCATAACAAACTTCATCTGCATTAGCGTTGCAACATCATCAATTGGGTTGCTGCCAACAGCAATAATATCTGCCACTTTGCCAGCTTCGATCGACCCCAGCTCCCGTTCCAAGCCCAGCATGCGCGCGGAATTGACGGTGGCCGTCTTAATTGCCTCTATTGCCGGCATGCCACGAGCAACGAACTCCTTAAAATCACCGGCATTGTTTCCCCAGGTATAAACACCTGCGTCTGACGCATAAGACAAATTTCGAATTCCGGCGGCATAACCTTGAGTCATCGCAAAAGGCCTTTGGCGAATCGCTAAAAATCGCTCCAGAATCGAACCAGGCAGCCAACTCCACAACCCTACATGAAGGGTTTCACGGCTACCACCTACGGCTTGTACCACACCATAAATGTGAGATTGCAAAAAAGTATGCCCATTAAAGAGCTGAAATGTGTGTTCATCATATAGGTGCGCAGAGTCAATGATATCGACACCAGCCCGTATCGCTGCTGCAATACCCTGGGCGTGATGACCATCAGCAATTACTTTTCTGCCGAGCGCATGGGCCGTTTCAACAATGGCCTGCATTTCAGTATCGGTCATGGCTTGAGGAGCGGGGTTCTGTGCTAACAAGCTACCTGTGTTGTAAAACACAATAATATCGGAACCCTTTTTGACCTGATGCCGTACAGCTCGCCTACAATCGCGCACATCATTGCAAACTGAACGGAAGTCTAGCGTTGTCATCACCTTGTCACGATAATTGATAGCGCGCTCCATACCTGTGGCGGTTATTGGTGTACCCGCCGCCAAGATACGAGGGCCAGGTAATTGTCCTTTCAACACCGCGTCTCTCACCGCAAATACTGCTCTTTCACTTCCCGGCACACCGACATTGCCAAGATCAACCACCGTGGTAAAACCTGTTAACAATGTTTGGCGGGCATGTCTGGCAGCGATAAGTGTCAAGTCTGCTTCGGTTGAGGAGAGCGCCAACCCACCCTTTCTAGGCGTCGAGGTGAGATGCACATGAGCATCGATAAGCCCCGGCAAAACGTAGGCATGAGATAAATCTATAACTTGAACTGAATGTTCAGCAGCATCTATATCTTCTGGGATTAGGTATCCATTGGTGATTTGAGAAATACGGTTGTTGTCGATTACGATACTGTGACGTAACAACGGTACTTCACCTGGAACCGCAAGTAACCAGCCAGCATGAATGATCTTGATTTTCCCGCCAACTAACTCTGCCGCATATAAGGCCGGTGCCAGAAGAAACGCCAGGACAAGCAACCAACGGGTAAAGCCCTTGTCGCGCCTTTTCCTCACTCGTTAATAGGCAGCTTTAACTTAGAGCGATCAACAATTTGCCCACCCTTAATAACAGCTACAATTTGTTTAGCGTTATTAATGTCTACGGTCGGATCAGCCGCAAGCAGTACTAAATCTGCTATTTTTCCTTCCTCAATGGAACCCATTTCGCTTTCCTTACCGAGATAAATTGCCCCATTCAGCGTAGCAATTCGAATGATATCCAAAGGAGAAATACCGGCATCTGCCATCAATTCAAGTTCGCGGTGTAACGCAGGACCAGACGATTGATCGGTACCCGCAACGATTACGCCACCCGCATGGTTAATTTGTCGCAGGTTATCTTGGGCAATAGTGGTCATGATCTTCATCCACCAAGTCCACTTTCTTTGTTGGTATTCCAGACGCTTCGTTGTTTTTAGCTGTTCAATTTCTTCGCTTGTTAGGGTGGCTCTATAGAGGGGTTGATCCAAGTACTCTGGATGTTCTGCCAACCGGCTATAGTTCTCACCAATGGTTAGAGTCGAAACCATCGGGATTTTTTTAGCACCCATCAACTTTACAAATTTTTCGGATACCGGGCCTTGAATCACCGGATGGGCCAAGGTATCAACGCCTGCATAGATCGCTTGCCTTGCACGATATTCACTGGAAGTATGTACTGTGGTTCGGATGCCTCGATCATTGTAGTAACCGATTATCCGCTGCATCAATTTCAACGGGAGCATGGGAATCATTGGCCGCGCTCCCCACCCTCGCTCTTCGAAAGTGAGTTTTAGAATATCTGGCTGGCGGGCTATGTGCGCGTCGAGTGTGGGAATGGCCTCGGGCCAACTACTTACTAGCGTGCCAAATTCTCCACCACCATGACTACCCGGATAAGTAACAATACTGCCGGTGGCGAATATTCTGGGGCTAACCAAACTTCCATTCCGCTCTTCCTCGCGCAACTTGAATATATAGTCAGAAATGTTCCCCGCATCATAAACAGAGGTAACACCAGAATAAAGGTAGCTGTGCAAGGCGGTGACGCCCATACTCTCATCGTACTTTTTCTTGAAACCTTTCTGC
>QIGT01000315.1 GCA_003230835.1 Gammaproteobacteria bacterium | reverse complement strand
GCTTTCGCGACCCAATAGGGTGTAGTGCTCTTATCTCAGTAATTAGGTAAGGCATGCAGTTAGAAAGCTCATCTTTTTGCGGCGCGTTTCCCGGTGGAAGACATTTCACCACGTTGGTAATGCGCACTCCTTTTAGCTTTGCCAGGCGCGGATCGAGATTCGATGCCAAACCTGTTCGATGTAACGATTGAAATAGAAAATCGCCACTGGCGTCACCCACAAATGCCTTACCCGTGCGCGCAGCACCGTGCAAACCCGGAGCTAAGCCAACAATGAGAGTACGCGCAGTGTTATCCCCCCATGCACCCACTGGTGCAGCATGGTGGCCTGGAAACTCTTGTTTGATCATACGGTGATGAGTGACCAAACGAGGACAGCGATCACATATAGGTAGGCTTTTAAGCGACAGATGCATCATTGATGGCATTTAAACTAAGAAGCAATCGCCGCAGATCCCTGCAGGTCTTGCCTCGCACAAGCAACAGGTTGCCCCACGGACCTGGCTTGGAATTGATTGATCATTCCATATCGCACCGCGAGCAAAACCAACTCTACATCGCTAGAAATGTTCAACTTGTCAAATATTCGATAGCGGTAACTGTTAACGGTCTTTGGAGACAGATGAAGGCTGTTAGATATGTCGCTGACTTTCTGGCAACTTACCACCATGAGCATAATTTGCATCTCTCTATTTGACAAGAGTTCGAACGGACTGTCGACATTATCCTCATAGGCATAGCTTGCTAGATCTTGCGCCACCTCGCTGCACACGTAACGCTTACCCGCAAACACACGTCGTATCGCGACCTCTAATTCTGTTAGGTCCACATTCTTAGTCAGAAAACCGAGTGCACCCGCCTTGAGCATTTGTGCAGGAAAGGGAGTTTGGATACATGCCGTCACCGCGATGACAGATGTCCGAGAATCCACCCGGGAAATGCGTTGCGTGGCTTCTATACCACCCATACCAGGCAATATAATGTCCATCATGATGATATCTGGTTTCTGGCTTCGAGCTAGGGACAACGCCTCTTCGCCGTTACTCGCGATACCTACTACCTGGACGTTTCGCATGTCGCGTAGAATCTTTGCAAAACTGATTCGAAAAAGATTCTGATTATCCGCGATTACTATTCTGATCATGTCACCCCCTTCATTTAGCGAGAGCCAAACATAGAAGCCATGCTAGCCAAAGACAATACGTGCGAGGTAAAAACCGACCAACTTTCAGGATATCTCCATAAAGCGATGTGGCGGTGATATCACTTTATTAGAAAAATGCCTGCAATCCGGTTTGAGCTCTACCTAGGATGAGCGCGTGTATATCATGCGTACCTTCGTAGGTGTTGACTGTCTCTAGATTCATGACATGGCGTATCACGTGAAATTCATCAGAAATTCCGTTGCCGCCATGCATATCTCGAGCAACCCGTGCAATGTCCAGTGCCTTGCCACAATTATTGCGCTTCATCAACGATATAACCTCTACCGGCAATCTATCTTCGTCTAACAAGCGTCCCATACGCAGGCAGCTCTGCAAGCCAAGCGTAATTTCAGTTTGCATGTCTGCCAACTTTTTTTGCACAAGTTGAGTAGCCGCAAGCGGGCGACCAAATTGCTTTCGTTCGAGCGTGTAGGTTCTCGCAGCCTGCCAGCAATATTCAGCCGCTCCCATGGCACCCCACGCAATACCGTAGCGCGCTTTATTCAAACAACCGAATGGACCGCCCAACCCTTTGCCTTCGGGCAATAGGTTTTCCTCAGGAACGAACACATCCTGCAATACTATTTCGCCGGTAATAGAAGCACGCAAGCTCATTTTACCTTCGATTTTGGGCGTGCTAAATCCATCGAAATCACGCTCGACTATGAAACCACGAATGACACCTTCTAACTTAGCCCAAACAACAGCAAGATCCGCAATGGGTGAATTGGTGATCCACATTTTTGCGCCGTTCAGAACATAACCACCATCAGCTGGTTTCGCCACCGTGATCATACTGCCAGGATCGGAACCGTGATCAGGTTCAGTCAAACCAAAGCAGCCAACCCATTCACCGGTAGCAAGTTTCGGCAGATACTTTTCACGCTGAGCTTCATTGCCATATGCAAAAATGGGGTGCATTACGAGAGAAGATTGCACACTCATTGCAGAACGATAGCCTGAATCAACTCGCTCCACTTCTCGCGACATGAGGCCGTAACATACATGGTTGACGTTTGAGCAGCCGTATTTTTCAGGCAATGTAGCGCCTAACATACCTAACGCACCAAACTCATTCATGATTTCACGATCAAAAACCTCGTTTCGGTTTGCCATCAGCACACGCGACATGAGTTTGTCCTGAGCAAAATCTCGTGCACTGTCCTGCACCATGCGCTCTTCTTCGGTTAGCTGCTCAGAAAGAAAAAGCGGATCTTCCCATGAGAAAGAGGCGTTGTTATTTGCCATGTTTATGTTCTTTTATGTTTACTGAAAAATACCCAGCAAGGCTAATGCAGAGATGCCCGAACCGCAATCATTTGTCCAAGTTCAGTACAGGTCGCCCAAAGAAAAGGCTGAACACCGTCCCCGCACCTAGATGGGTATGCACATCCAAAGCACCGCCAAGTTCATCCACAAGGCGCACAACCAGTTGCAACCCAACACCTTGATGTTCACCACCCTTACTGGATTGCTTGGCTTGTGCTAAATTTTCTAGTACATATTGTTCTAACCCTGGACCGGTGTCTTGCACCGTCAATTCAAAACCAAAGCCGCCATCTCGATAAACATCTCGCTGACAACTCAGCGTAACTTGATCGCCCGGTGCGCATGCCTCCAAAGCATTTTTGATCAAGTTCGTCATAATCTGGGCGAGCTTGCCTTGGTCGATACGGGTCAATAAGGGTGCGTCCAACAGGACCAACTGAATATCGACACCTTGTTCCTGCGCCAGTCCGCGATGCAATTCTCCCAGGTTACGCAACCACGTATTGAGTTCAATTTCACTGGCCAGTACTGTATCGGCAACCGCCTCTGTTTGATCTGGAATTTCGCGTGCCCTGGAAAAAATGTCTCCAGCCCGACGCAACTCTGTAGCAATCATTGTCAGTTGTTGAACCGCTTCGGGCTCATGTTGCATGCGCAACTCGAGAATATGCAAATAGTTGTGCACTATGCTAAGCGGGTTGTTCGCTTCATGCACAATTTCGCGGAGACGTTGATTTTCGGCATCGCGAAACAACTGTACTGAATCTGCCCTCTCATCTTCATCGTCTTGCGCTGTACTCAACTTAGATTGTTTAGTGAAATGTCTGGCCAGCTCTTCGGCATAGAGTTCTGCCGCAACATTCACATCAACATCATCATCGCTACTCACCACCAAAACCCCGTGAACTTCACTCGGTCCCGCGGCAACAATAAAGGCTTCCTGGGCGCCGAGCATACGCAAAAGCTGTCGATCAACTACTGCCAAACCAGGCCCATCACTGATTGCAGCCCGCTGGCCGGTTAGTGCGACCGAGGCAATAGTGCTGATGGTGCTGTCGATGCGAATAGAGATCTGTGGTGCTTGCACCAGTTCAATTCGATTGCTGTTTTTATTCACCTTTAACAGCAGCGGCGGCAAGGCAAATAAACATCGACTCACTTGATCATGCATGGCGGTAAGTTCATCAACTGATTCACATACATTAAACGCCGCCCCAACAAGACCGATCTGCTGTCGAAGCCAAATACGATGCGACCAGTCGGTGCTAGAGGTTGTATCTACACCAATTTTCTCTACGAACGCTTGAGCTTGAGTAGCTGCAGTATTTAACAGGCTATCAAACGTCGAGGTGTCAATCTCGAGCAGCTTGTGTGCTAGATCAGCCTCATTGCCAAACTCGATGGCATCAATGACCGCAAAAATTCTGAGTTCTAGCGCAGCGTCTTCTAACAGTTCTGGCGCAGTACCTCGAAACTCAATGAGCTCCGCCAATTTTGGATCTTGTTCCAGTTGAACCCCAGAAATCGCCAACAGTGCTCGCAGCCTAATATTTTCAAGAACATCACGGTTTGGCGCACTTCGCACCACCAAGTGCTCAGCCAAAACCTCCGCCAAAAAAGCCGCCCGCAAAACAAACTGCCACTGATCCAAACTCAGACGTGCACTTCCGGCGATGGGCAATACTGACCAACCCTGAGCACTGGCTACACTTTGGAATTGCGAATCTGACAACCCTGCAATCTGCTGTCGCAGTTGCGCAAGGTCCGCCGGTAAGTCGAGTATTTTTAACCAACGCGCCAGCAAGTCTGCGTCGCAGCACAATAGCTGGCACAACAGCTGCGCATCGCACTGTGCCGGTGCAATCAGTTCTAAATAGCGATAGATGACCGCATCTGGGGTCACGCGCTGTGTCTCCCTATGGCCACAGCTGCGCTAACCATGCACAGCGGGTGATGAATTTGGTAACAACGTAGTATGAGATGAGCCGTCCTGACTAACCGGGTGCGCTGACGTCGTTACCTTCCCAGCCGTAAAATTCTACTGATTTGCTGGGTTTAGAAAATTAGTTTTATGTATGCAGATTATATTTATATATATCAGTTAGTTAACGTGCTTATCTAATCTTACATATATTGATTTATATCATCCCTTAACTTTTCAGCTGCAACAGCAGCCGCTTGTGCAAACTGCGCAGAGCTATCGGCATAAATAATTCCCCGCGAACTAGATATCAATAGCCCCTCTTTAACCGAATTGGCTCCGTTACACACCGCTGCTTGCAAATCGCCGCCCTGGGCGCCTATACCGGGTACAAGTAGCGGCATATCTGCGACCACATTTCGAATTTGGCCCAATTCCTCGGGATAGGTGGCGCCTGCAACCAACATGCACTGATCGTTGGTGTTCCATTGCGCGACAGTTTCTGCCACCTGCAGAAACACCGGCCGACCATCCGAAAATTGCGATTTTTGCAGCCAATCAGAATGCGCATTGCTGGTGCGGCAAACTACAATGACGCCACGGTCATCGTAGCGCAAATACGGCTCAACGCTGTCAAAGCCCAGATAAGGGCTTAGTGTCACCGCATCTGCATCGTATCGCTGATAAGCCTCCTGGGCATAGAAAGCTGCGGTGCTACCGACATCCCCCCGCTTGGCGTCCAAGATTACAATATGATCGGGATAACTCGTCTTAATGTATTGGATCAACTCTGCTAGCTGGTCTTCTGCCCCTACAGCTGCAAAATGAGCAAACTGAGGTTTAAACGCACAAGCATAAGGTGCTGTGGCATCGACCACTTCGCGACAGAACTTCCAATACGGCTTATCTTCCCGCTGAAAAACCTCGGGTAAGCGAGACATATCGGGGTCTAAGCCCACGCATAAAAATGAGCGTTGTTGGCGCCATGCTTGACAGAGCTTTGCGTGAAACTTCATGCTGCAATCAGTACCGGAGGATTGCGCTATTCTAGCGCAAAGACCTGACCAGATACGACAAGTACTGGCAGTTCGTGACAACAACACTTATAGAATTAACCTCAACTATTAATTCTAACTATCTAATAGATAATAAGTTATCTCAATGGCACAGATCTAGCATAGCTTTACCCTATTGCGGGGCAGATATGAGATAGTGCGGGCTGACGAAAAGCTCTCACTCACGGGAAGCAGAATGACAGACAATATAATTCAGTTTAACCATGCTCGGGTTCGGCGAATGTCGAATAACGATAAGCGCATACATCCGCGGGTGGAAAGTGGCGACCGCTTATTTACCCAGATTGTATTGGCTGCCGACGAGCCAGAATTGGTCGGCACTACGTTGTCCTGCACTGCCATCAATATGTCTATCGGCGGCATCCAATTTAAAACAACTAAACCCGTTCCCGTAGGCACATTGCTCGACCTTTGGGTCGATGTGTCTTCACGCCCAGGCAAGTTCTTCCTAGCAGGTGAAGTTCGATGGTCGCGTCCCACCACAGAAACGGACGAAAACGGCACAGAACTTCATTTTGTCGGCGTCCAACTAAAAAGTGGGGCTGCAACTGACATTCTAGATTGGCGCGACTATCACGGTTCTGCGGTAGCCCGCTAGAAGCCAGTTACCCTTCATGTGAAGGGCGTCACACGCTAAGGCAATACTGGTTCTCAGCCCTAGTGAGCACAAATTGCTCTAATGGCTTGGTAGAACATAGGATTAGAACAATTTTGTGAGCCAGGTCAAAGTCGTAGCGCTAAACATTGCAAGCAGCAAACAAGCCAAGTTGCCTCCGGTACTCTCAACTATTCGGCAGCAGGCTAAAAGCCAGCTGAAAGAACTCATAAATAATCTGTTCAACAATACAGACGACGCGTTGTTCGAGCTTGCTGATCGATCCCAGTCTGATCAACAGCAAGAAATGTATTTCGACTCAATGCGTATTGTTCGTCTACATCGTAAGGCGGTCACTGCTTCCTTCATCAATCACTTCAGCCAAAGTTTCGAAGAGATATTACGCAAACCTGCAGTACCGCTGGTAAGTGATGAAGCAGAAGAAGAGCCCACGAACTACACATTACTCGATCAAGACGAGTTGGAAATGACCGTTGCAGTAGCAGGCATTGTCTCTAAGGTAACCAGTCATTACAGCCTAGCCATAATGCAGTTGACCAAGCGCTTAGACACCCTTATCCAATATCAAACGTTAAGCGAGCGCACCAACCCCTTAGGTCCCAATGCGCTAAGTACGCTGTTTGCCGATTGCCTAGAAAATCTAGACGTACCAATAAAAGTACGCATTATCCTCATGAAGCTGTTTGAACGATTTGTTATGGAACGCATGGGGCCTGTATACGACCACGCCAATCAAAGTCTAATCAATGCAGATGTGTTGCCAGACCTGAGAAAGGCACACAAAGCACAATCAAGGCGGGCTGCGCCATCGCCTGCTTCTGCTTCAGTCGAGCAAATCACCCAGTCGACGAGTAACCGGGGCAGCGCGGTGAATAACAACACCTCTGCCTTCACTTTCAGTACCGTTCAATCTCTATTAGCCGGTTCTCGAGGTAGCGGGGACTACCAAGAACAAGGCAGCAATGGCGAGTTCACAGGGCATGCTACGTTACCTGCAATGAACTTCAATGAACTGGTACAGGCACTTTCCCAAATACAGTTACAGGCCAATGCTGTTGCCATAAACACCAGTGAAATTCCACAGCTCAGTGACATTCGCCACTTGGTCTTAAACAATGCTCCTAGCCACGAATCAAGTTCGTTGGCGCAAGCTGATGACGACGCCGTCAACTTCGTCGGCATGCTTTTCGACTACATCCTGAACGATAAAAATTTAGCCATACCGATGAAGGCACTGATCGGAAGATTGCAGATTCCCATTGTAAAACTCGCAATCATTGACAAGTCCTTTTTTGAAAAATCTGCACATCCAGCTCGTACGCTGTTGAACGAGCTTTCCAGTGCAGGCATTGGATGGAGTGGTGCGAAAGAACTTAAGCGCGATGCTTTATATAACAAAATTGAAAGCGTCATCTCACGAGTGCTCAATGAGTTCAATCAAAACCCAGAGGTGTTTGCATCGCTGCTCAAAGAGTTACGTGCATTTGTCTCGAAAGACAATCGACGCAGTGTACTTGTTGAACAACGCGTCAAAGAATCAGAAACCGGTAAGGCCAAGACCAACGGCGCAAAGGCCACGGTGCAGGCACTCATTAATCAGAAAGCCTGTGGTTTACGCCTGCCCTCTTCAGCCGGGCGCTTCATCAGTGAAACTTGGAGTCGCGTGCTCACCCTACGGTGTGTAAAAAGTGGCGAACACGCAGACGGCTGGATGGCTGGAGTGGCTACCCTAGACAATCTCTTGTGGGTTCTCCAACCCCTATCAGAACTGGTTGCCGTCGAACGACGTGACAGCATGGTTGATTCACTGCTTGCGGAAATTGACGCAGGCATGACCGAACTGGGCTGCCAAACAGAAGAGATCATCGAATTCACTAAATGGCTAGAAGAGCATTTGCTTACCCTATCCAAGAATGACAGAGCCTACTTGGAAGAGGATGAACGCCCGGAACTTGATTTGCCGCTAGACGTGGTAGAAGAAATCATCCTCACGACTATAAAGCCTGAAGACACCCAGCCGATCGAGCCTGCGTTTCTTGCTCAAATTAAAGCCCTCACGGAAGGTACTTGGGTTGAAATCAATCAAGAAAATAGTGTGCCACTACGATGCAAATTAACCACAGTGACCGTACCGGGTCATAATTATATTTTCGTCAATCGCCGCGGCATGAAAGTCTTCGAGAAAACCCGAATGGGTATTGCAACACTCCTCAAGGACAATCAACTTAAGATAATAGATGAGTCACAAGTGTTCGACCGAGCCCTGCAATCTGTGATTGGCAACCTTCGACAAATGCAACGAGACAGATCCTAACTCGCATGCGCGGTGGCGAATTGTTCGCGCCACGCCGGATCCTGCACAATTCGCTCTAAGGTCTCAACTGTTGCTAGTGTTTGGCTGTCTACCTCAACGTTAACCGAATCTCCCACTTTGAGTTGGCCCAGTGTAGTACGTGCTAAGGTTTCGGGAATAAGACTGACGGTAAACGTATTGTTTTGTCGATCTAAGTTCGAAACTGTGAGACTTGCACCATCGAGTGCAATGAAACCTTTGTGGAATACATACTTCAGCCAGTTCTGATCCAATTTGAAACACAATATGTGGTCATGACCCGCTACATTTTTAGCCATGAGTTCAGCGGTTGCGGTGACGTGCCCTGAAAGAATGTGCCCACCTACCTCATCGCCAACTCGAAAGGATCGCTCAATATTGACATAGTCGCCTGCCTGAATTACGCCAAGATTGGTGGTTCGCAGTGTTTCGACAATAACGTCAAAACACACGGTGCCTTGTTGCACCCGGGTTACTGTTAAGCAGGTTCCGTTGACGGCTACAGACGCCCCCAGCTGCAATTTATCTGTGTGTTCACCCAGGTCTATGGCAAGCCGAGAAATATCACTCTCATGCTCGACAGATAGGACACATACTAAGTCTTGTACAATTCCAGTAAACACACTGGGTAACTCTCGTTGTGAGTAATTTTTAGAGATCTAACCGGGTCATGTTACCGAGCGGCGGCAGCTAGCTGTTCCAAGCGGTTTTTTTCGCGATCTATATAGGTAATCCATTGGGCACAAATGCGTGTATTGGAGGTGTCTTCCTCCTTGCGAGACTCATTTCGACAAGAGACAAACGAACCACGTGCGGCGGTTAGTTTATCCTGATTAAACAGGCACATGCCACGCGCGATATATACAGTTTGTTTTTTCTTAACTCCGCCTTTATTCAACGCACCGTTGGCAGCAACAACACACTGTTCATACTTATCTGCATCCAGGAAAAGATAGGCAAGACGTTCGTAGATTCTACCGTCATCAGACAATTTAGCCGCATTCTGAAAGACAGGAATTGCCTTATCAACTTCTTGAGAGAGCTGCCAAGCCTGGCCCAACGAGCGTAAGTTCTTAGCGTTGGTTTCGATGATTTCGTCATCTATGCCTTTCGCCAACACCTTCGCAGCGGTAAAGGGTATTTCACTTTGCATGAGTAGACCCGCGAGGTTGGTGAGATCACTTTCCTTAGTGAGGTAGCCGCCAACATAGGCCGCCTGTAACGTATGCAAATGGCCTATTTCGTTATTCTGCTGGCCATGCATGCCGGCCAATCGTACCCAATATTCTCGCTTGGGGAAATCTCTAACCATTATCTCGAGGGTCTCGATAACTTTAGGCCAATTTTCCTTTTCAAAATAAAGGAAGTTAATCAACTGCCACCAGTTTTCTTTAATGGTTGTATTACGATCTCGAGCAATATTAATACACAATTCCATCTGCACAATGGCATTGCTGTAGTCCTTCATTTGGTAGTAAACCTGGGCCATGAAGTTCCTTGACGCAGGGTCTGGGTTGGTTGACCTGGATATCCATTCCTCCATGTAGTCAAGAGCGTCTTGATATTGGTCTTCCACAAAACTAAGTTGCGCCAATGTGTACAGCGTAGTGACTTCTAAACCCTCAGGAATCTTATCACCCTGGGCCACCACTGCGGCGTACTCGCGAATGGCACCTTTGTAGTCTTCTTGGAGGAAGTAAACGTAACCCAGCATGTTATGAACCTGGCCGATTTCGTTGCCGTTGTAGCTCTTACTGCGCTTTAACATTCCACGCATGACTTCGATCGCCAAATTGTAGTCTTTGACATCGATGGCTTCTTGCGCCTCTGCAAGCTTTTTGAACACTCTTTCGCTCATAGAAGGAACGCGACGTGTTTTTTGTTGCGGTTTTTCATCAGCCTTAGCTGCATGGGCAGAATCAATGCTTACAAGAGGCATACCTGCAAAGAGCAATGTGCCAAGCAAGCAATTAGCTATAAATTTTGAGTACGAACGCATCGCCTAACTCCTATCAATCAGACAGCTCAAAAGTGATCTTATTACGGACACCAGCCACATCAATGGCCTCGCCGTTCACAACTTTAGGCTTGTATTTAAATTTAAGTGCGGCACTGGTTGCAGCCCGATCAAATATACCGGTTGGTTTAGATTCGATGACCACCGGATTTCTGACAGCACCGGTTTTAGTCACAATGAATTCAAGTATCACGAAACCTTCGATCCCACGAGTTTGAGCACGACGTGGATACACGGGTGCCACCTTAACAATGGGTAGGTACTCTCCGTCGGAGCTGAATCCGCCGCCACCAATGTTTAGGTCAACATCGATATCTACCGCACCAATATCTACACCTTGGGAGTTGCTGGATGAGTCAAAGGTTGGCTTCGGCATATCCGGTGGTGGTTCATCGGGTGGTGGGGGTGGCTTAGGCTTACGTTGTTTTGTTTGAATCTCTTCATCCTCTGCAAGACGGACCATATCGAGGAGTCTTAACTGTTTACTGTCATCAAGATTCGTTTCGTCGTTGGCAATCACCGCTTGCATCACCAAAAACAAAACAAAAGTAATGATCGCTCCCAGACCAACACCAACGGCATAACGTATATACATGGCTAGTTTTTCTCAGTAGATATGGCAACTTCTGTTAAACCGGCTGCCCGCGCCGCGTTGAGTATTGCCATCAATTTTTCATTTGTGGATTTCTTATCCGCTTGAATAACCAAACCACCCTTAGGATTTTCAGCATGTAATTTTTCAATATGGGCGCGAACTGTAGCCGGGTCAACGCGTTTCTTATCGATCCAAATCTCACCATTCGGGCTGATGGCAATGAGAATCGCCACAGTTGGTTTTTGTTCAGAGGTGCGAGCCTCTGGACGTGATATCTGAATACCCGATTGCTTAATAAAAGTTGCCGTCACAATGAAAAAGATCAGCATGATAAAAACCACATCGAGCATGGGCGTCAGGTTGATATCAGCATCGTCATCCCCACTACTTCGTCGTCTGAGTTGCCTACGCATGATTAAACTCCTAGTGGCCGCATCTTAATGGCCTCATTTCAATGGCCTCATTTCAATGGTCAAGGGTCAAATGATCTTGAAACAGTTCAATTTCATAGTCCACTTTACGTCTCAGCCAGGTGCTGCCCATTAATCCTGAAAGTGATGCAATCATCCCAGACATCGTCGGAATGGTCGCCATGGAGACCCCTGCCGCCATGGAACGGGCATTACCACCCTGAGTGGCCATGGCATCAAAGACCGCAATCATGCCGGTCACTGTACCTAGCAAACCGAACAGTGGACACAACGCCACGCAAGTTTGGATAATGGGTAGCGATCCTATAATGCGGTCAGACGCTTCAGAAATAATCGCCTCTCGTACCTGGTGAGCACTCCACGAATTTCTCTCGTCACGATCTTCCCATCGCTGAGTCGCATCACGTATTACAGTTTTATGTTCGGTTTGAAAAAACCAGAATCGTTCAAATATTAGCGTCCACATGAGGAAGGTTATGAGGGCAATGAACCACAGTACATCGCCTCCCATCTCCATGAAGCGCAAAATCGCAAGATAAGCGTCGCCTAACATCTATCGACTGCTCCTAACTTAACGGCCTAACCTAAAGGTTGGCCTGATTTTTCGGCATGCTCAGCAATAATGCCGGCGCTCTGTTCTTCGATGATATGTATCACTGATTTAGATTTCGCGTTCACCAGTGCATGCAATAAGGTCATCGGTATGGCCACACATAAGCCCAGTACAGTGGTCATCAACGCTTTTGATATACCACTGGCCATGGTCTTAGGGTCACCTGCTCCGAACAGTGTGATGGCTTGAAAAGTCTCGATCATGCCGATAACTGTACCTAAAAGACCCGCCAAGGGAGCAACCACTGAGATCACTTGTATCAAGGTGATATTGCGAGTCAGCTTGGGCGTTTCGCCAAGTATTGCTTCACCTAGCTTCAGCTCTAAGGTTTCGACATCGACTTCTTTGTTTTCCTCAAACACCTTCAGCACACGACCCAGTGGGTTATCGCCACTGGCCGTTGGATTCTTACGTTGTGCATTTACCTTCGCACCCACCATGAACAAAGTCAGTAGACGTTCGAAAGCAAGCAGCAAACCGATCACCCCACCCAAAATGATGATGGCGCCCATCATGCCACCTTGGCCGTCACAGAAAGGTAGATAACACTCGGCAATCGCACCGAATGATCCAACCTGTTCGCCTACGGTGGCGGCTTGAATCAGAAGAGCCAGCAACGAACCACGTAACGGGTCGATTGAGAACTCTACGATTTCACCGGGTGCAGCTTCTTGTACGGCTTCAGCAGTATCAACATGTCGACCCGTGGGTTGTCTTGGCAATTCAATAATCGCTTGGGTATCTGGGTCCCATTGCAAATACTCGCCTTCACCGATAAGGGCATAAGAGCCTAATCGCACAATTTCGGTATTCACTTTGTCACCAGACAATTTGGTAATGGTGCCTTGGAATTTGACCATCTTACCGGATTCTGTCATTTCCCTTTGCAGCTCGAACCAAAGTTCTTCCATCTCATTGATGGTCGCAAGCTCACTGGCCGTACCCATTTTTTTGGCCAACTGACCGAGCCAATCGCCGCGATCAGGTATTTGGCTTGAAATGAGCGAAGCTTCGAAAAGACCGCGGGTATCGCCTGCTACTTGCTGTAGCACACCAAACAACTCACGCAAGCTACCCAGACGCTTGTCGAGGGCTTCGGTAAGATCACCAATTCGAATTTCGTTTTCTTCAAAGGCGGTTTCTAACCGGTCAGAACGTCGTTCTTCACGTGCACGTTCGCTTTCGGCATCACTGAGCATCTTCGCTTGGCTGGCTTTCTCACGAGAAAATCGCTTTTCTCGTTCTGAATGCTCCCGAGATTCAACCACTCGACGTGCTTGAACATTACCCAGCAGTTGGTCCAGTGAATCTGCTTTGTTGACCACCAAGTCGCTGGGCGTAGCCGCTTCTTCTGCAGCCTCTTCAGCCATAACAAATGGGGCGAAAAAAAGTAGTGTACTGAGTAGAATATTTTTCATGGACGCTCTCATTGTGCTACCTCCGCGCCGTGGACAGGAATGCTAAACATGTCCTGGGTCGCCTGTTGGCGAGCCATTCGTATACCCTGTCTGATGGAAGACTGATAAGAGTTATCAATCTCCTCAAATTGCTTGGTGTTTTTGTTGTACATGCCTGTCTCAGCACCATCTGGTGTTTGATACAACAGTGCAACACGACCAATCTTAAGCATATCTACCTTACGCTCAGTACCCTCGATGACGATGGTGTCGCCGTAGGTTTCGATGGTGCGTCCGTATTCATTCTCAATCTGATAAGCACGGAAGATTTGCGAGAATTTTTCCGACACTGCAACATCGGCTCGGTCCATCATTTCTCGACGACTGCTGATGCGCTCATGACGTTCTTTCAATAAAAAGGGCATATCCAGGTCAACAAACTGCTCTAGACCATCAATCATACGCAGCATTAGGGGCGTAATTTGCCGCTCGATCACGGTGACATCATCAATAGCTGACGCAAGTTTTACCATCTCGCTTTCTTGGTTCGTAATCTGCCTATCAAGCTGGCGGTTGTATACCCGCAAACCTTCAATTTCTTTTAGAACCGTTTTGTATTCACTCAGCAGCAATCGCGTTTCTTCGGTCAGCGCATCAATTTTTGACTGCGAGCGCGTCGCAGTCGTGTTCATCTGACCGGCGACTTGAAAAATGTCGTTCAATGTCGTTGCAGATAGCGTTGGGCTCATCACTGTGGCTGCAACAGCGACGAACACCAAACTGACTTTTGGCATAATTTTTTGCTTGATTTTTTGAATCAGTGGCCTGTCAATACTCGGCCGAAGCATTTGTTTTTTCATTTACAACTTCCTACTAGAAAGATCCGTTCTTAACTCGTTACCCATACACACCTTCACAAATCAACCTGGCCAAAGACCAACATTGATATCATTCATTCTGCGCATGCGGCAAGTTTCTTATTTTGGCTAGTTGAACTCTTTACAAGCTGTTCTCGATCGATGAAAACAGCAGTAAAAACTTCGCTTAGCTCATACGGGGAAAAAAGTTGTTTCGCCCGCCCCATTCCGTGCTCGAAGCATCAACAAACCCCTGGGTGTTGTCAAGAGCACTGCAGCGACAATATGTGGATTGTTTGTACAACAATCACGTTGTTTTCGCTGTTCCAGCTCAAGTCCCTCACACTAAGCCAAATGTTGCGCAAAATGATCCAAGGTTCTTTGCAACGCTGTGGCCGACGCGGCAGCGTTGTAACTGGCCCGATGGTCACAATTAAAACCATGGTCAGCATCGTATACAAAAACATCCACATCGCTTTGCGCGGCACGGACTGCCTCTACATCCGTCAGGGGAATATGTGCATCATGTTCACCAAAATGCATCATTACAGGACAATTTGGTGTCTTGTCTTTTTGTCCTGCAATGCCCCCGCCATAGTAGGCACTGGCTGCACTCACCCCGTCCAGTGTGCAGGCGCTGAGCCAGGTCAGCAGACCGCCAAAGCAAAATCCAACCACACCCACTTTTCCCTCGCTGCTAGCATAAGAAATTGCGCTCTGTATATCAGCCAGAGCAGTGGCATGATCTAGCTCTTGGAAGGCCAGTTGCACCCCCTTGCCCAAATCCTCTTCTGCATAGCCCAGTTCAATATCTTTGTCTATGCGGTCGAATATCTTCGGTGCGATGGCGAAGTAACCGGCAGATGCATACCCATCAGTGACCTCGCGTATGTGTTGATTGACGCCAAATATTTCCTGAAGCACCACAATCGCCCCCTTCGCTTCACCTTGTGGTTTTGCGACATAGGCACCCAACTCAAAGTCCCCGCTGGCCGCCAAGCTAATATTCTCACCCATGACTTGTCCTTTCGATTATATTTGGCAATGACAATAATCTGCTCGTTCTAGCAGCGCAACAACACTGTCATCACTGGGTCACAAGGCCACGGTCAGAATCTGCATTGCTTTAGCAGCCATAATTTCCTTAGCCGCCACAAGCGTGAGTGATCGAAACAAATGCCTATTTCTATTCTGGTTGTCGAAGATGAGCCTGAAATAAGAGAGCTGCTTGAGTTCACCTTAAATCGGGCGGGTTACAAAGTGTACGCAGTGGGATCCGCAGAAACTGCTCTGACGTATTTGCACAACGAAATACCGGATGCCGCCATTCTGGACTGGATGCTGCCTGGTCAAAGCGGTGTAGAGTTGGCTCGGCGGCTGCGTAAAGATAAAGTCACCCAGCACTTACCTATCATGATGTTGACCGCCCGCAGCGAGGAAGTAGATAAACTAAAAAGCTTCGACAGCGGAGTTGACGACTATGTCACCAAACCATTTTCGCCCAAAGAACTGGTCGCCCGCATCAAGGCATTATTGAGACGCACCGGGGTGCCGCAAAACAACATCCTTGAAGCCCATGGCATCACTTTGAATATGGACAGCCATCGCATCAGTGTTGCGAACGCTGAAATTCGCATGGGTCCAACCGAGTTCCGGCTTCTTGAAGTTTTGATGCGACACCCTGATAGGGTATTTAACCGCAGCTCCTTGCTCGATCACGTTTGGGGACGTAGCACCTATGTCGAAGAACGCACAGTAGACGTACACGTACTACGTTTACGCAAACTGCTTGCGCGACAGGGTCTTGAATGCCTTATCGAAACCGTGCGCGGCGTTGGTTACCGCTTTAGTGCAGCACCCCGACGCTCCGCCACTACTCGATCTGCATGAGAAAATGACTTTCCAATGGCTCTATCTCGACGAATCCAAGGCGTTGATAAAGTAGTTTAGCGCGGTGATTTTGGTGAAGTACTTGCAGCCTCAAGGGTCGATTTCGTGATCGCGCTTTGGCGACGAAGCGTTGCATAAGTGATGTCCCCAATCCTTGCCCACGATATTCTGTCTTGATCTGAATTTCCTGTAGCCAGTCATAGTCTTTCCTAGGTTCAACCGAAACAACGCCTACCCTGGCATCACCACAAACGACAATCTGGGCTGGGCGCATCACTTTCCACTGGTCGTAAAACACCTTGCGTTGAAAGTCCTCTTCCCAACTGCCAAATTGGCGAATGACGACATCACGGTATGACTCTTCATTGAGTTGGCATAGCCAATCTAGTTCATCAGTGCGAACCCTTCTCAGTGAATATTCCATGGTTATATTGTAGCAGTGCAACGACAACAGTCGAACGACTGCATTTCAATCACCGGGTACGTGATCTACTATTAGCCAGTCGATTCAGGGATGTTTCGTGATGGTGAGAATCACTCGAGGTTTGTTCCTAGGGACTGGTCTGGATTTCAAGCAAATCTGGGATTCTGAACGCATTGACGCGCGATCTCTGAATCAGATGTACGATAATGCCGCCGGCATGTCCACGCGGACTGAATTCAATCTACACATGGGTTCACTGTTCCAGCTTTCCACACATGGCCCCTTGGGACTTGCGGTACAAACCGCCCCGGAACACAGACACCTCTACCAGGGGTACTTTAAGTGCAGGAGTACTTTAAGTGTCCTGTGAAGTTTTTAGCCGACCGCAACCAGATACTGATACCCGAACCCCATCTTCGCCGTCCCTGTCCAGAGAGTAATCCTGATTCACATGCTGATGCGCTAACTCAGTGTCGAGCCACCTATAGAGTGCTAGAAGATACCCTCGATATCCGCGCCCGGGTAGAAACCGTTATGGAGTTTGACAAGACTGTACTCCACGTTGCTGAGGTGGCGCGACAGCTTGGCTTATCCAGGCGGACGCTGGTGGATACCTTACGCTTCTTCGAGATTGGCAGGCAACAACGCCCCTTCAACCAGCACAGAGACCTGACCTAGAGTCGTCTTATCCAGTGAAGTGCCCTGCTGTGCCTGGAGCATAATTTGCAGCTGTTCGATGATGTGACCATTACCGCCGCAGACCAGACCCTGAGAGTTAGTGCCAATCTATACCAGCCAATCGGAGGTCACGTGTTTGAATACCAACAGCGGCCTTGGAATGTCATTGTGTTTCGGCAGCAAAACGCCGCCATAAGCCATC
>QIGT01000025.1 GCA_003230835.1 Gammaproteobacteria bacterium | reverse complement strand
TCAGGTGTTGGTAAGACCACTACGGTTATTAAGTTGATGGTTGAGTGGGTTATGCACAACGGCAATTGCGGTATTAAGGTCATATCCACCGATGATCAACGTCTCGCGGGTACCGAATCTCTGCAACTGGCTTGCCAGATGTTAGATGTGCCACTTGAAGAAGTAAATCTAAGGGATCTCAACAACCAGCGACGACTGTTTCGAGAGCGTGAGCTCGTGTTGATTGACACCCCTGCATGGGAGACCTATTCACAATTGCACCCGGTTGCTGAAATTCAAGATATTTGGGTATTTTCTGCCATGCATAGTCGCATAAGTTTGCAGGCGCAGTGGCAGTCTCTGCCGCAAAGAGCTTTGGGTGGCCTTAGCCTTACTCACCTTGATCAGCCGGTTGATGGAGACTCATTGTTACAGCAGATACTGAATTGGGGAAAACCCTTGTACTGGCTAGGTACTGGGGCACAGTTGCCTGGCGGTATCGAAGCAGCTTCGTCAAATCTATTGGCGCAATCTTTGTATGGAATTGACCGATCAGAAAGTACAACTATTGTTGTATAGGGGACTATAAAAATTCCCACTAGCCGCTATCGGCAACGGTTTTTTAAAGGTTTCGATGTTGTTTACATCGGCCTAAAGGAGTAACAATTGACGTGGATAATGTCTCTACAAAACCGATTCAAGTAGTTGCAGTCACTGGCGGTAAAGGCGGTGTTGGTAAGACCAATGTGAGCGTGAATTTAGGCTTAGCGTTAACCAACATCGGCCGGCGTGTAACGTTGTTAGATGCAGATCTTGGCTTAGCGAATATTGATATTTTGTTGGGGTTGAAACCACGACACACCCTCAAAGATGTGCTCGATGCCACTTGCTCCATGCGTGATGTGGTGATCAATGGTCCCAGCGATCTAAAAATTGTACCGGCGGCTTCGGGCTTGCAAGAAATGGTCAAGTTAGGTGCTACCGAGCATGCAGGGCTCATTTCCGCATTCAGTGAGATCGCTCACAACATGGACGTGCTGTTAATCGATACAGCGGCAGGAATCTCGGATGATGTGGTCAACTTTCTCTGTGCCGCACAGGAGGTTGTGGTCGTCGTCTGTAATGAGCCTACATCGATTACCGATGCATACGCGCTGATTAAGATTATCAATCAACAACATGACATCACACGCGTTCGTGTGGTGGCGAATATGGTCCGTAACAATGAAGATGGTCGCAGTGTCTTCGTTAAACTTCGTAACGTGACAGACCGATTCTTAGATATCGCCTTACTTTATGCGGGATGCATTCCCCATGATGAACAGTTGCGCAGGGCTGTACAAAAACAACGAGCGGTATGTGATATTTATCCGGCCAGTAAATCAGCTCTAGCCTTTAGACAACTGGCTTCAGAAGTGGACAGTTGGCCAATTCCTACCGTTCCAACTGGGCATCTCGAATTCTTTGTTGAACGCCTTGTTGCAGAGCAACAGCTGCACTGATTTTAGTATGCAAGATACTGGAGTTACAGCATATAAAGATATATCCGATCGCAACGAGGTGGTGGAGCGTTACAGCTACTTGGTTAAACGTATTGCGCACCATTTGATCGCGCGCCTGCCTGATAGTGTTCAGTTGGACGACTTGTTGCAAGCCGGTGTGCTTGGTCTTATCGAGTCCCTATCGAAATATGATCCCAGTAAGGGTGCGAGTTTTGAAACTTATGCGGGCATTCGTATCCGCGGTTCTATGCTTGATGAGATGCGTAGAGGAGATTGGGCACCTCGTTCTGTGCATCGAAATTATCGACGCGTGAGCGATGCGATAAAGTCTGTTGAGCATAAGAAGGGTCGCGTTGCTACTGATAGAGATATTGCAGCCGCTATGGGGGTAAGCCTGAAAGACTACTATAGCATTCTGCGTGATGCTGCAGACTGTCGCTTGTTTAGCTATGAAGAGGTAAATGTTGGCGATGACCCGAGTCAATTACCTCATGTTGAGGTGGGTGATCATGGTGTGGAACGTCAAGCTTTACTCGATGACATTACCGCCGCCGTCGAAGCGCTGCCAGAACGCGAGCGCTTGATTATGGCTTTGTACTACGACGAAGAGCTTAACCTCAAAGAGATTGGTAGCATTATCGGCGTGAGCGAATCTCGAATCAGTCAAATACTCAGCCAGGCTGTGATGAGAGTGCGTACTCGAATTAAAGATTGGACAGATAACTAATGGACATCATCGCGATCCTAGGCGCGATCTTGGCCTTCTCAGCCATTTTATTTGGACATAGTCTGGAAGGCGGGCAGTTTGCCTCCTTGGTAAATATGCCGGCCTTTCTTATTGTCGTCGGCGGTACATTGGGCGCGACGATTCTTCAAACACCGTGGGCGCGAATCATGCGAGCTATGCAGCTGGTTCGCTGGGTTTTGGTTCCACCTACATTTGACGCTATTTCTGAAGTAGAGCATTTGACCGCTTGGAGTAAAAAGGCGCGAAGAGAAGGCTTGTTGGGGCTAGAAAATATAGCTGATCAAACCACAGACACATTTCGACGCAGAGGGTTAGAATTACTGGTCGATGGCGTAGAGCCACATACCATTCGACGCTTGCTCGATGTAGCTAGCCACGCCAGAGTAGATGCTGACTTGGCTGCAGCCCAAGTGTTTAAAGTTATGGGCGGGTACGCACCAACAATAGGCATATTGGGCGCGGTCATAGGACTGATTCAGGTGATGGGTAATTTAGCCAATCCTGATGAGCTCGGACACGGGATAGCGACTGCCTTCGTGGCGACCATATACGGGCTTGGGTTTGCGAATTTGTTACTTTTACCGGTAGCAGACCGTATCCGATCGTTGGTTCTGCGAACTGCAAATGTTGATGATATGTACATTGAAGGTCTCATCGCGATTGCCGAAGGAGAGCACCCCAGAAGTATCGAGGTGCGGTTGCGTGGATTGATGGTTGCAGCGTAATGCGTAGGAACCTGTACGAAGATGAAAGCAATCCTGAACGATGGATGGTTTCTTATGCAGATTTCATCACACTGCTGTTCGGGTTTTTTGTGGTGATGTATGCGATTTCATCGGTAAATAATGACAAATATAGGGTGCTAAGTGCGACCTTGGCAAAAGCATTTGACGTCGAAACACTTAGTGCTGATGCCATTCAAGTAGGCGAACCCACACAAACGGCGTCACCTCATGTGATTGATCTGCCCAACAGTACAGCTCTCGCCGATCATGAGTACGGTGATACTTTCATTAAAGACCCGCTGGAAGCGGCGCAATCGATGCTGGGCGGATTCACGGACCAACAAGGTGTATCCATCCGCTCTAACAATGATTGGCTAGAATTGAAGTTGAATGCTGGTGTTTTATTTGAACCAGGCCAAGCGGTATTGTCCGCTCATGCCCAGCAATATCTGAGTGGGCCACTGGATGTTCTGCAGAAATCGAGTAATCCGATTACCATTGAAGGCTATACCGATAACGTACCCAGTACCTCGTCAATCTACCCTTCAAACTGGGAGCTGTCAGCCGCTAGAGCTTCTGCGGTAGCGAGGTACATGGTTGTTGGCGGAGTGCGTCCGTCGCGTATTGCTGCGGTAGGGTATGGTGAGAACCACCCGCTAGCAACCAACGCCACACCACAAGGTCGAGAGCTTAATCGTCGAGTGGTACTGGTCATTGCACGGCGAACCAACATTAGCCGAAATCTCAATGCGGATTCGAGTACTTCTGCATTCGCAGTGTTGCGCTCACAAGCAGAATCATCATCGCAAGTGGTGCCGACACGTACGCCGGATGGTGGTCTTCTATTCTCTAATGTCAATGAAACATCAAGCAGCGAATGAGCCTGCGCCATTAAACTGGCACATTTGTTGGTTTGAGCTATGGTTAATTAGGATATAGAAGGTGCCTACTAGTGAGTGTTCTTGGTATTTTTATCGTCGTGCTCGTATGCCTGACCCTATTGGGCGGATTGGTTTTGCTGTGCGTGCATAATGTTCAACAGAATCGACGTGTCGATGCGTTACAGCGACAACTCTCGGTGTTCGTAGATACTTCTATAAACGTTGCCCGTTGTGTTGATGCAATGAAACATAACGGAGCGGGCCGCGGAAACGGCTCAGTGGGTTCGCGACGCTGGCTCTTGAGTGAAGCTCGACATCGGCAAACGGGTGGGTCAAAGGTAACGGACATCGTTAAAACTTTGGCTTTGTCACAAGACGAAGCACGTTTGTTGCGCTCCTGGGAACGGGTGGCTCAGTAATTAAGGTTAGGTGAAAACTCAGGGTTGTTGTGCTGATTGCTCCGCTTTGAGGAGTATGCGCTGAATCATAGCGCGCAATCCATTGCCTCGTGTGAGCGACAGATGCTCTAACAGTTCAAGCTCCTCAAAAACGGCCTCGATATCAAACGCGAGAATCTCAGTGGCTTTTTTACCGCTTAGACAAGCCTGTACTATGGCGATGAGACCACGGACGATATGTGCGTCACTGTCGAGGTGAAAATGTAGCGTCCCGTCTTGGTCTTGAGTGTGCGTTAACCATACTTGGCTTTGACACCCGCGTACTAGGTTTTTGTCAGTCTTGTCATTGTCTGCTAAGGCAGCTACGTCCTTACCAAGATCTATGACAAACCTATACTTGTCTTCCCAATCGTCAAAAAGATCGAATGTCTCTTTGATTTCTTCCAGTAACATCGCTGACCTTCTGATAATGCTAGGGGGCAAACACACCGAGTTCGAGTTGGGCTTCTTCAGACATCATGTCGCGAGACCAGGGTGGATCGAAGATCAGCTCGACACTCACTTGTCTCGCTGCGGGTACCATAAGTACTCGATCTTCTACTTCTGCAACGAGCACAGGCCCCATACCGCATCCTGGGGCCGTCAGTGTCATTTGAATATTAATACAATCGTTGTCTTTCTCTACCGTATAGATCAACCCGAGGTCGACTATGTTTACCGGTATTTCCGGGTCGAAAACGCTGCGCAGTGCGTGCCAAACATGTTCGAGGGCAGGGGCTGGTTCGGTGGAAGCTGAAAACTCCAATATTTCCCTTGGCATGCCTAGGGCATCTGCATCTGCGCCTGCAATGCGTGCCATGTTGCCTTCGATGACAATGGTGAAAGTGCCCCCTAAAGCTTGTGTTAGGGTCACAAAGCTGCCTGCAGGAACAGTGATCTGGTCGCCGGTAGGGACCAGGCGCGCATTGCAGTCTCGGGTGATAGTGACAATTTGACGTTTCATGGGTTCTTTTCCAACCGGCTACTTGTTGCCCACGTCTGTGGCAAGATCTGTTGCGACAGACTGTCCAGTTGACGTGCTGTCAGTAACACCTGTTACTCCGAGGGCAAAACTCTCACCACAGCCGCAGTAACTGGTGGCTTTTGGGTTCTTAAAAACCAAGGCAGAGTTAAGTCCTTGAGTGACTAGATCAACCTCCGTTCCTTCAACTAAAGATAAGTCTGTCTGGCTGACACATAGGTTAACGCCATTGCCAAAGTCGATTTGTAAATCATTGTTCTCGGGAAATTCGAGGAAATCCAGGAGATACATATAGCCATTGCAACCACTTTCCTTAACGCCAAGACGAAGATGCTTAGCATGAGTCAGTTCAAGCTGATTAAGAATGTGTGCTTCTGCACTAGGTGTCATACTGATGCCATAGTTGTTGGCTTGGGAGCGAGCGGATGAATTCACTGGTTCTCTCCATTTGTCATTAAAGAAAAGTTGCCGCTTTCTCAACTGCGGCGATGAGACGGTTGGTATCATCATCATTGTTATAAAGGCTGAAGGAAGCCCTGATGGTGCCGGGAATGCCTAAAAATTCCATCAAGGGCATGGCACAATGGTGCCCAGTGCGAACAGCCACACCCTGTTGATCGAGGAGGGTACCAATATCGTGTGGGTGTGAGCCCTCTAGTAAAAACGATATCACAGCGCTGCGATGAGTAGGCTCGCCAACCAATCTAACGCCAGGTAATTGTTGCAGGCGACTGGCGGTGCGACGTACCAGTTCGTTTTCTTGCTGGATGAGTTGCTCGCGTGGTATTTCTCCAAGGTATTTTATGGCCGCACCAAGGCCTACAGCGCCGGCAATGTTTGGTGTGCCCGCTTCAAACTTGTAAGGCGGTTTTTGGTAGGTGCTGTGTTGCAGCGTAACGTGCTCTATCATTTCTCCGCCACCTTGCCAGGGTGGTCATGATTCGAGCAAGGAGAGCTTGCCAAACAAAACACCTATGCCCGTGGGGGCATACATTTTGTGACCGGAAAACGCATAAAAGTCGCAGCCGATAGTCTGAACATTTATTGTTTCGTGGAGTGCTGCTTGAGCGCCGTCGACAACAGTGATAGTGCCATTCTTGGCTGCGTCCGAGACCATGTCTGTTATTGGATTGACAGTGCCTAAGGCGTTTGAAACATGACTGCAGGCAAATATTTTTGTGCGAGGACCTAGTTTTCTGTGGAAGTCCGCAAGATCTAAATTGCCCTGCGAGTCTACGTTGACGGCGATTAAATTGGCGCCAGTTCTTTGTGCGAGCATTTGCCAAGGTACAATGTTGGAGTGGTGCTCTAACGTAGTGATCAATATTTCGTCGTCCCGGTTAACAAGTGAATGTAATATATTGGCGACTAGATTGATTGCCTCAGTGGTGCCTCGTGTGAAAACTATTTCCTGTGAACACGGTGCATTGATAAATTCTCGGACTAGGCTGCGAGCGCCTTCTAGCAGAGCAGTTGCTTCGTCTGCTAGTTTGTGCGCCGCTCGGTGCACGTTAGCGTTGTGTTGTAGGTAATAATCGCTGATAGCGTCAATAACAGCCTTTGGCTTTTGCGTGGTCGCGGCGCTATCCAAATAGACCATGTTCTCGCCACGATGCTGACGAGTCAGAATAGGGAAGTCGGCGCGGATGCTACTCACCCGTTTAGCTTCTTAAAATTGTTGGTAGCTTCTTCGGCGAGTACACCAAGCGTACATTGCTGTAGAAAGGCTTGGCTCAGCAGCTGGCGAGCGGCAAGTGGGCTGAGCCCACGGCTGATGCAGTAAAAGAGTTGCTGTTCATCGAGTTGACCGACAGTAGCACCATGTGAACAAATGACGTCGTCGGTATAAATTTCCAGCTCCGGCTTGGTGTTAATCGTGGCGCTATCGCCAACACCAAGGTTTTTGTTGGTTAGGTGGGCTACTGTTCCTGGTGCGTGTGGGTGGATGTGAATTCGGCCGTTGAAAGTAACCTTTGCCTTATCCTGGGCAATGTTGTGGAATATTTGTTGGCTGCTGGTGTTGGGCGCGATGTGTTCAACAACCACCTGCTGATCTAGGTGTTTTGCTTTTGGAATGTACCCAGCACTACTGATTTGTGCGTGTGCCCCTGGGCCCGTACATCTAAGGTGAATGTCTTGTCTATGTAAACTTGTACCGGTGCTGTGATTTTGCAGGTTGTAGTGTGCGTCCTGGCCAATGTCCACTTTGAGATAGCGCCATCTGTTGCCGTTGGCGAAATCATTGCGTGAGTGTACCAATCGACTTCCTGCGCCGAGCGCAATCCACAGGGTTTGGTGAAGATCGTTTTCTGTAGATGTACGTTCGATCAGTTCTACCGTGGTATTTTCTGCTATCTTTATCATCAGAGGTTGAGTTGAGTGGGTGTGTTCTAGCTCAATCTTTATGAGTGCGCTGTCAGCGTCGCTGCAGGCAATATCTAAGCTGTGTAGGTGTTGATTGCATAACGCCAGATATGCTTCAGGTGAATCAGCTAGATTGGCTATTAGCGGGGATTGTATAGAACCATGACCGGTGGTGGCAGGTGTGACCGCACGGCCATTGATGGTGACGTGTGGTGCTCGCGCTTCGAGTTTGAGGAGGTCAAGAACGGGTTGAGCCTTGGTGTACTTCCACCGTTCTTTATGGCTTTTACTGTTAAGCGCTTGATTGAAGTCGAGCAGTTTTACTTCATGCTGTTGTGCTAACCAAGCCGGTATTTCCAAATGCCCTTGTAGTGCTAGGTCAGCCATGCATAGCCTTTCTTTTCTAACTCTTGGGCAAGTCCTTTGTCGCCAGATTGAACAATTTTCCCGTCCGCCAAGACATGTACATAGTCAGGGACGATGTACTCTAACAAGCGTTGATAGTGAGTAATTAGAACTACTCCGTTGTTTTCATTTCGGTAGCTATTAACACCCTGTGCCACAACCTGAAGGGCATCTATATCAAGACCTGAGTCAGTTTCATCTAATACTGCCAGTTGCGGTTCCAACAGCAATAGTTGAAGAATTTCGTTACGTTTCTTTTCACCGCCGCTGAATCCTTCGTTGACACCGCGCTTCAAGAATTCTGGATTTAAGTCCAGTGTCTGGGCGATTTTTCTGACCCTTTTTAGGAAGGCGCCTGCATTGGGTTGTGGTTCGTCGCGCGCTTTGGCGAGGCAGTCGAGGCTGGCTTTCAAGAATTCCATATTACTCACGCCGGGTACCTCTACAGGATACTGGAAAGCTAGAAATATGCCGGCATGCGCGCGTTCGTGAGGTTCGAGATCTTCGATGTTTGAATCGTTGAGCCAAATTGAACCGCTGGTGACTTGATAGTCGGGCTTGCCAGCCAACACATTTGCTAGGGTCGACTTTCCAGATCCGTTAGGCCCCATGATGGCGTGAACTTCGCCTGGGTTAACCACAAGATTTAGACCTTTGAGAATGGCGTTATCAGCGACGCTGACACTGAGATCTTTTACTTCTAATAATGTCAACCGACAGCTCCTTCCAAACTAACTTCCAGAAGTTTGCCTGCTTCAACCGCAAATTCCATCGGAAGCTCGCGAAAAACATCTTTACAGAAACCGTTAACAATCATACTCACAGCCTTTTCTGGATCGATGCCGCGTTGTTGGCAAGCGAACAGTTGGTCATCACTTACCTTAGAGGTGCTGGCTTCGTGCTCCACAATGCTGGTGGAGTTACCATTTTCTATATATGGAAACGTGTGTGCGCCACAGCTATCGCCTATGAGAAGCGAGTCGCATTGGGTGAAATTTCGAGCGTTTGTTGCGGTAGGCGACATACGTACCAAGCCGCGGTAGGTATTTTGGCTGCGTCCAGTGCTGATCCCTTTGGAGATAATGGTGCTTTTGGTATTCTTACCCAAGTGGATCATCTTGGTACCTGTATCGGCTTGTTGTAGATTGTTTGTTAACGCAACTGAATAGAACTCACCCACAGAATCGTCGCCGCGAAGAACTACGCTGGGATATTTCCATGTGATGGCAGAGCCAGTTTCAACCTGAGTCCATGAAATTTTTGCTCGATGCTTACATATCCCTCTCTTGGTGACGAAATTGTAGATGCCACCTTTGCCATTCACATCTCCTGGGTACCAGTTTTGTACGGTGGAGTATTTGATTTCTGCATCATCCATGGCGATCAATTCAACCACTGCTGCATGTAATTGGTTTTCGTCACGCATAGGTGCGGTGCAACCTTCTAGGTAGCTGACATGTGAACCTTCATCGGCAATAATCAGCGTACGTTCAAACTGTCCAGTATTGCGTTCATTGATTCTAAAGTAAGTAGAGAGTTCCATTGGGCAGCGAACACCCTTAGGGATGTAGACAAACGAGCCATCACTGAAGACGGCTGAATTGAGCGCTGCATAGAAGTTGTCTCGCTGTGGTACTACGCTGCCGAGATAGCGTTTAATTAAGTCACCGTGGCTATGGACTGCTTCGGAAATAGGGCAAAAAATAACCCCAGCTTCGGCAAGTTTTGCTTTGAAAGTAGTCGTGATTGAAACGCTGTCGAATACCACGTCTATGGCAACATTAGGTTTAGCGTTCACTACACCTGCCAGTGCTTCCTGCTCGTGTAGCGGGATACCTAACTTTTCATAGGTGCGCAGTAATTCTGGATCAACTTCGTCCAGTGATTTGGGGCCATCTGCTTGGCTTTTGGGTGCTGAGTAATAAGATATGTCGTCGAACTTTAGCGGCGGAAACTGCACATGCGCCCACTTCGGTGCTTGCATGCTTTGCCAATATTCGAAAGACTGTAGCCGCCATTGGGTAAGCCATGCTGGCTCATTCTTTTTTGCAGAAATAAATCGAACCACAGACTCATCTAAGCCTGGGGCTAAGGTCTCTGCTTCGGTGTGTGTGACGAACCCGGCTGCGTAATCCGCATTACGACCGACCAGCTCATTTACGGAATGGCTCACACTAGGTTCCTATATTGCGGGGTAAGCATTTTACTCCCATGCAATAACCAAGTAAAACAGTCGGGTATTATTTTTTAGGTTTTCTAAGGAGTTACACCATCGTATGCCTAAATTATTACGAGTACCGGAGGCCCATGTCGACTATGCCTATGGGATATACCTTTTAGGTACTAAGCATCGCTTGATAAAGGCAATTAAAACCCGCTATCAGCCCACCATACATGGCCACAAGGCCTGGGGTTCAGGGTTTTTGCTGATGGATTACCTAACCCACAATGGTCTGCGCCGAGGGGTCAAAGCCTTGGAGGTTGGTTGTGGATGGGGTGGTGTTTCCGTATTTTGTGCAAGTAAATTTGGCTCCAAGATGACCGCGGTGGATCTAGATCCGGCTGTTTTTCCTTATGTTGGGGTGCTAGCGGAGCTTAATGAGGTGAAAATAAAGCCCCGCAAGGCAGATTTCACCCGTCTGAAAGGCTCAGAGTTGGGTGAGTTTCAGTATCTGTTAGGCAGTGATATCTGCTTTTGGGACTCGCTGGTGAAGCCTCTGGCCAGAATGGTGAACAGAGCATTAGACAACGGTGCTTCCCGGGTGATTATTTCAGATCCTGGGAGACCTACTTTCTATGAATTTTGCGATCTCATGGCACAGCGTCATAATGCCAGCTTGCAAGCATGGTACGCCATTGAACCTGAGCGATTCGAAGGTGAGGTTATTGAGATAAGGTCTAAAAAATAGACATTAAATTCAATAGGTTATCATCCACTTTGGACAAATTGCTTTAACTGATTGGCTAACCCATTACAGGCCGAAGATTGTACCCGGGCAATGATGGGAATGGGTATGACGATGGCTGGAATATAACTCGTACCGCTGGCATCTGTACTCACTCGACCAGCGGTTTTGGCTGTATGCGTATCCCATATTGACGCCTCATAGGAAGAGTCACTGTCCCAAGTTAAAAAGCCAAAACATCCCGCACCACCTGGCGTGGCGGTACAAGACAAACTACCACTTTGCGCTGAGCGTTGGGTCGAGCCTTCAACCCAAACCAAATACTTCAAACCAATCTGCCGCAACCGCTCTGCCAGTAAAGGCTGTTGTAACAGTTCAGGTAGTTCGTTGGTATTGAGGGGTGCCGTGCGTGGCTCGAACCAAGGAAACAGCGCGTCTACAAATTGTTGTTCAGAGACCACCTGTAGACCATTGTTGCCGCTACCGACGTTTTTAGCGACGCAATCGATGAAGTCGAGTTCGGCTTCAGCCTGACTTGGACGGTTTCGTCTGCCGAGAATGACGACGGAATCTCCATCCGTCATACTGGTTTGGGTTTCTCTTATTTGCTGCACAGTGGAAGTGACGCAGCCGCTGAGCGACATCATGATGATGGCGGCCATACAGTACTTACCCATTGTATATTTTGATAATACGTTCACGCGCTATCCTCCCCGGTTTGCGGTGTGTCCGTTTGTTTGCCATCCGTTTTTGGTGGTGTACCCAAACTTGGTGTTGGTATGGAGTTTTCTTGGACTGAATCTTGTTGTTTGGAATTCTGCTCTGTCGCAAGGACTTCGGCCGGGACAGTTTTTGCCGGGTCAATCTTCGCCGGAATTTTCTTCGCTGGGACTATCTTTGCAGGAACGAGGGGCATGCCGGCTCCGAGCCATTTGGCTACTACAGGTTCACGGGCGAAGTTGATACTAAAGAATGCCATCGCGTCACGGCTGGCAGCAATGGCCGCCGCTTGCAGTCCCTTTGAAGATGATCCGTAGTTGTTCTTGTTAGACTTACCATAAGCGGGAAGAACCCAGTCACCCACCAGGTTCCCGCTTCGGTCAAACAGCTCAAATTTGTATCGAATCCATACTTCATAATAATTGCTACGCGTCTGGTTAGGCAGAGATAGCTGTACTTCGGATATATTTGGTTTTAACACACCATCTACTTCGGCCGAAGCGTTCTCTTTGACCATGGTGAACTCTTGGAACACGCCGTGGCTCAAATTGGTGAACAAGGCTTGTTGCACTGGACCAATGGAAATTTCCCAATCGCCATATTTGTCGATGCTCTCTTTATGGGTATAGTTCAACAGCTCGTCATCTAGGTGAATGCCTAAGTGAATGGGGGTTTTTGGCATCACTGGAATCGGGAATACGCCCTCAATCTTGACTTTCTTAACCGCTACACAGCCGCTCAATAGCATGCCTAGAAATACACATAAGAGGCTGCGCTTTAGTAATAAAGGGAGTGTACAAGTGGGCGTGCCTTGATAGGTGTTCATTGATATTCCGCCAAGCCTACAAAGCTACCATCGTTGCGATAAGCCAGTTCCCGCATCAGCGCGGCAAAGCGATAAACTCGTGCATTTGGTCGGTCTAGATACACGGGAAAGCCGATCGCATGTATACGGACTCTGCGCCGGCCATTTTCGTCGGTGAGATTGACACGATCCACAGCTTCAACAACCTCCTCAATAGAATTCCCCGTATAGTCATCGCCGAAAACATAGATGCTAATACGTTTGTCTGGATCGTAATAGGTATTAATCGCGGTGGTGATGCCTTCAACTGGGCTGGAATTACTGAATGGACTCCAAGATTGGAGTGTCTGGATGATAGAGCGACGTATGGCAGGGCTGTCTTCAATCCAGCGTCCCGCGTAGCGTGAGAACATGTAGTCGCCCATATCATTCATAACTTGAATGCCTTTGACTTCGGGGTATATCGCAAGGGTTTCGCTGACCTTTCTAATCACTTGGGGCCAGGCCACACTTTGCATGCTGCCAGAGGTGTCTATAACAAAAATGATATATTCAGAATCTACCGTAATGCCACCAACCAAACCAGAGGAGCGCTTGAAGTCTAGGCCAAGGAGTCGTTGCATTTCGTCGGTAAGGGATTGTTTGGCCGCGGCAAGTTGTAAGTTTTGCGTAGAGATTTCTTCAGAATCTTCGGATAGGTTGTCGAACGCGCCTAGTATCTTGCTGAGCTGAAGCTGTAGAGTATTGAGTTGATCTAGTTTGCTTTGCAAACTGCCTTCAGCATCGTTCACTTGCCTTTGTAAGATGTTGGTTTCTCCACGAATCTCAAATAATGCTTGTTCTCGTTGGGCAATCTGGCCTTCCAAGTTGATTTTGGACTTTTCTAACAACACGGGCTGCAGTGTTTTGGTGATCATCAGCAGCAGTATTATGGCGCCAAAACCACAGCAAATGACGTCTAGAAAAGACACGCTAAACTCTTCAATTCCTCGTCTTTTACGGCCCACTATGGCCAATCCCACGATGGTGAAATAAACGCGCCACCTGTGACTCGAGCCATGTTCCAGTAGGCTGCGGATGCCATCGGGTCTCCTTCCATTGGAAACAGTACCACGTTGATAGGAATTTGTTTTGGTAGCCGATTAATGGCGTCGCCAAACAAATCAAGCCGCCGCTTGCCACTAACAGTAGCTGCACGTGGTGGTTTTTCGCCAAGCGTTGGTAGCCCGTCGGTGATCAAATAGACATTGTCTGGAATAGGTGAAAGTTCGCGCATGGCAAGAATGAGATTAACCAAGCTTGACCCACCACTTGGAGACTGTTTACGTAGATTTTCCACGGCAGCATTCAGCTGCTGCCCGTCGTGCATCGGTACCCAATCTTCTGTGGCATCGGGTATCAAGGTACTAGTTTGTTCTCCAAAGCCGTAGACTTGAAATTCAGCGTCCAAAGGCAGTTGAGCTGCGAGCCATTCAACTGTACGTACAGCCCGCTGCCATTTAGGTGCTGCGCGCTTGCGTTCATCACTCATGTTGCGCCTGCGTAGTACGTTGACGATGGTGTCATCCAACATGCTTGCCGAAGTATCTACGGCAATCACAATATTGCGGCCTCCGACCCGTAGCCCGGTGAGGTACTGACGATCGCCTTCGCCTTCGAAAGAACGAACTTGCGCGCCGTCACTGGCTGCTTTCAATGCCTGTAAGCGATTCACATCTTGTTCCCTAGTCTCAATGTCGGACGAAAGCTCGCTGAGACTGCTTAGTTGGGCAAGGGAAAGGTCTTTTAGTTCATCGAGTTTGCTCAGTTGAGTTTCGATTGTCTCGGTGGTGCTGGACAAACTCTGATCAGAGTCATCGACCTTTGTTTCAACCCCTTCAAGTACTTCCAGCAGTTCGAATAGGTCCTTTTCACCTTGTAGAACTTGGTAGTCTAACAATCGTATTTCGGCTAAGAGGTCATCACTCCTCACCTCTTGGTCTTGGTTGGTATCGTGTTTAATGATGAGAAAAACTAAAATAACAGCGCCAAAACCACATGACATAATGTCGAGAAATGACAGTGAAAAGACGTTAAATCGACGCGTCTTAGCCACGATGACCTCTCACTTCGATGGCTAGATATTTCTGCCCATCAAGTTCGATGCGATCACCGACTGCAATCACATGTCCAACTCGTGCGAGTTCACCGTTTACGTAAACTTGTGACGAGCGTATTTGCGCTTGGTCGCAGTTAATGTGGTCGACGAAAGCCTTGTCGTTTAAGGGCAGTGCAGTATGGTCGCTTAGTAGATGGCTTGTTTGTGCCGTTGTGATATCGCCGGGTGAGGCCCATTTTTGCGCCACTAGGGCTGCAGTATCAATACGACGTATGTTTGAGTTGTCTAGGTTGCTAGCAAGGCTGAGATAGTTGTCGCTGACGTCATCACCTTTCAAAGCGACAAGGTGGCGGACCTGTTTTTGTAATATTTCCATAAGACCAGGTATTTGTTGAACCCTGGCGGTGACAGCTAGAGTGCTGACTTGGCTTAAGTCTAAGGCGGCAAAGCGTTGGGCTAATTTGTCTTGCAGAGTACGCTTGCTGACTTCTTGGTCTCGTTGCGTATCGCCATTGTGTACGCTGATTCTACAATGTGCGAGTTCGCGGGTTCCCAGCCACTGATATATTTGATCGAATACCTGCTGTTCGCTTGCCCCGGTATGGAGGGGGTCGAAACGAGATTGTTGGATAAATTCATCTGCCACAACATTCATCCATCCATCGATGATGCTGACCACGCCAATGCCGTCTGTAGTGGTACATTGCTGCATTTTTAGTAAGTCGTTTTCGATTTGCATGTGTGATAGCGATGACCGGTACAACTCTAAATCTAGGACATGGAACTGCTCAGGTAGGGGTGTGGTTAAACAGTGAGCGAGGGCGATATCAACAAAGCCATTAACCTGCAAGCCTGCTTCTTGGCAGATGCCCAACAACAAACCTAGCTGCTGATTTGAAACATGGCCGGCTACCGCAAGAGTGATGGGTGCTGCCTTAATGTCTAATCCACGCAGGTGATGATAGATAAGGTCTGCCGAGTTTTTTGCGGTTCCAAGGTCGCCAGATACTGGGTCTGGTGACAAGTTACTTAGATATCGGGCGTTGAAATTGAGCGGATGGGTTCGAGAGTTCTGCCACGCAGCCTGGCCAAAAACCAGTTCATTTGAACGCAACAGTGCCGCTGCGATGTCGTTACAAAGCACTTCGTCGTTCGCTGTGCGCCCGCTCAACTGCCAATCGTTTATTTCAAGCCAGGCACTCATACTTGTCGGACTTGTAGATGCCTAAGTAGGCGTTGATCACAGTAGGAGTGAGTATCCAGCACCAGTCGTTCTTGTATGAGTTGTAGCTGATGCATCAAGAACATCAAAACAATGCTGATGACCAAGGCGATAAAGGTTGAGTTGAAGGCTACGCCTAGGCTGGCAGTGACCCCGGTAATATCACCTTCGACGGCTTGATAAGCCTGTCCTAGAGCTTCACCGATACCGCGTACAGTACCAATAAAGCCGATCGATGGAATTGCCCAGGCGATATACCTGACCATGGATAATTCGCTGTCCAAGCGGTCTGATTCAGCGTCACAGACAGAGCGCACCGCTTCCGAAACGTCCTGCACATTACGAGTAGAGGAAAAGCGATGTAACGCCGCGAGTAGGGCGCGAGGCAGTAACGATTCTTGGGTGTCATCGGATAAGGCTTGAATGGGGCGTGCAAACTCCCGCGTGTCCTCCGGTAGAATACTCATGCCTTGGGTGATTTGGATGAAGTTTTCATTCAGTAAGGAACCCTCTGCGAGGGCAAGTTTGCCTTTGTATCCCATGATGGCAAGTGCCCAAAACATGAGGATGAAGCAGGATTCCTGCTCGAAGTCTTTCAGCACCACGTATAAAGAACGCTCTTGTACACCAATGTTTCCACTGGCTGCTTGTTCGGCTCGGAGCTGTAAAATCGCGTCGGCGTTAGGTCTTATGACCGTCACATACAGGAGGTGTACAACAATGATGCTCACCACCAGGGCGCTAATCGAGTAAACCAATTCAAATGGGAGTTTTCGTTTCATAACTTTAGGCTGTCTTCATGAGTTGTTGTTATATGTCTACAGGGAATGAGACTGCAAAATCTTCAGATATTTCCTCGCTAGGGCGAAATATATCGCCATTTTTCTTTTTTATTTTGCCATTTGGACTTATTTCGGTGTTTTTCTTGTTTGAGCTAGCTTGTGTCTTACTAGATTCAGGTGCTTCAACTTCGCTGGGTATACTTTTAGGCGACCCAGGCTCGGCGGTGGCGGCAAAACTTGTTTGGCCTAGAGCTAGGTGCAGGACGAGGCAAAGGGCCAAGGTCATAAGCACAGTCGAGGCGACTGACATTCGCAATGGGATTGTTGGTTTCATTCTGCAAATCTCGCGATTCGAAATCCGATATCTTCACGACCTTTGATGCCGTAGTCGCGGAATGAAAATCTCAGTTCAGTAATTGTGCCGTGCATCCAGCTTGATCCGCGAATCACGTGATAGTCGCCACTGCTAGGACCGAATGGATCGGTGACCGCTGCTTTGTCAGGAATGCTATAGAAGTCGTTTATCCATTCAGCTGCATTGCCGCCCATGTCGAACAATCCTAGGTGATTGGCTTTAAATGTCGCCACCGGAGCGGCCGCTTGATGGTTATCGTTGTAGCCAAAAACAATTCTACCTACTAAGGCCGATGCAGATCTGTCTGCATAGTTCCCCTGTCTATCAGGTGGCGGAAGATTCTGTCCCCATGGAAAGCGCAGTTGTGATGCTATCAATTTGTCGGCGGTTGATCTTGCAGCCCATGCCCATTCTGCTTCCGTGGGTAACCGATATCCGGTTGCCTTGTGATTCACGCTGATGACCTTGCCAAACTCGATTTCATAGAACTGGGGTAATTGCTGCTTGTTAGAAAGCCAGTTACAGAAGGCTGCGGCCTCATGCCAACTGACATTGACCGCTGGCATATCGTCATCGTTTAGGGACACTTCTTCAAAGCTTCCAGAGTCATGGCCGCTAGCAAACTGGCGAAATTGTGAGTTGCTGACTTCAGTAGTAGATAGATAAAATAACTTGGTCAAAGACACCTCGCGAAG
>QIGT01000064.1 GCA_003230835.1 Gammaproteobacteria bacterium | reverse complement strand
TTAACGCAGTGCTGGCTTCCATCATGGTGCCTTCGCGGGAAAGTGCGATCAGAGTTTCTAGATTTTCTATCATAAGGAAACGTTGTTTTCGGATTTGGACTCAATAGTATTCCATCTATTCTCTTTTTTCATAGGAAAAATTCGCCCAACATAGCTTCATGCTGTACTTCATCATCGTGATAACCGTAACGGCTACCAGCGTCTTAAGCGGTATTCTCGGCATGGCCGGCGGCATGGTGTTAATGGCCGTACTGGTGTCTACTTTGAGTGTTGCCAACGCCATGATTCTGCACGGTGCAGTTCAAACCACTGCCAACGGTTCGCGCGCTTGGTTTCTACGCACTCATATCAAATGGCAGATACTACCGTGCTATTTGTTAGGTGCCGGCGCTGCTGTTGCTTTGTTTACATGGCTTGCACTCGTTCCTAATGCCGGCGTTGTACTCCTCCTGGTTGGCATCTTTCCTTGGCTTGCGCGTCTAAGCAAAAAGCTTCAAGGGTTAGATATCACCAAGCCCCTGACCACCGTAACATGCGGTATTGTTGTCACTAGTGCGCAGTTGTTAGCTGGCGCCTCTGGCCCATTGTTAGACGTATTCTATCTAAGATCACCTCTAAGCCGTTTAGAAATAGTCGCGAGCAAGGCACTCACCCAAGCTCTGGGACACATCCTAAAAGTCGTCTATTACGGCTTCATCATCAGCGTCACCACAACACTACCGACATGGCTATTTGGTGCTGCTTTAGTTGCTGCAGTGGTCGGTACGCGCATAGGCACGCGACTACTGCAACGATGGAATGACAAGAACTTCACCCAAGTGAGTCAAATAGTCATTCTCACTATTGCTAGCGGCTGCGTAATACAGGGTAGCTGGTTAGTTTATCAATCCTGAGATTGTTCCTCGTCAAGAATAGGCTTTACCACAAATAGTAAATCACCCACATTAACCTGTTGGCCATTGTTCATATTCACGCGGGTGATCTCATACTGCGCATTGGCGTCGTAAAGTTCAACCTCGGTATTGAATTCAGCCAAGGTCAGCGGTGTGAATATCTTCATGGCTTCGAGCTGGCAGAGGGTATCTGACAACTTCAATCGATCACCCACACTGGCATACTGCGGCTCTGAAGGTGACGGTGAGCTATAGAAAATAGCCGTGGCCGGCGCCAGCACTTTCAGTTCGTCACTGTCTTCTATACGAATAGAATCGAGGGAAATTTCCTCCCCGTCAGTTCCGGCAGACGCTTCAATTTCTTTGATCAGAGCGGGCACATCGCTGCGTGCTAGCATTTTCGGTAAATAGTTAGTGTCGTATATACCTTTATGGAACACATCATCAACAAGTATGCGCCGCAGAAGAGGTATATTGGTGCAGATCCCGGTGATGCTCACACGGCTCAAATATTCATCTAATTTGGCAATCGCGGCATCGCGATCTGCTGCGTGCACAATAAGCTGCGCGACCAAGCTGTCATAGTATGGGGAGACAAATTTACCCGGTCCAGCAGCCGCAATGATCTCAACCCCTTCCTCTTGCGGGAAATTACATTCAACAATCTGACCCGGGTGCGGACGAAAAACCAGTTCTCCATCCGCTGCCACGGCAATCTTTTCAGCATTCACTCTAGCTTCGATAGCATAGCCGTCTTGCGCAATCTGTAAATTCTCAATGGACTCGCCACCGGCGATACGAAATTGTTCGCCCACTATGTTTACCTTAGAAGTCCATTCGGTCACCGGATGTTCAACTTGTAGACGAGTATTCATCTCCATGAAATAGATCGCATCGGCGTCCAAGTCATAGATAAATTCAACAGTTCCTGCGCCCACATAGTTTACTTCGTTAGCAAGATCTACCGTTGAGCGCCTAACGGTTGCCAGAAGATCTGCTGGCAGCATGGTAGAACCAGACTCTTCAATGACTTTTTGTTTGTCTCTTTGCACACTACAATCTCGAACCCCCAAGACATGTGTGTTGCCATGAGTATCGCGTAGAAGTTGCGCCTCGATATGACGGATGGAGGTGACATATTTTTCGAGGTACACATCACCATTACCAAATGCACTACGCGCTTCTGCGGTGACGCGGTGGAATAGTTCGACGAAATCTGCGCCTCGCTCAACCACTTGAATACCCTTCCCACCACCACCGTGAACAGCCTTAATGAGGACCGGATAACCAATCTCCGCAGCTACTTCAGCCGCGCGCTCTGGATCGGTCAAAATGCCGTGGCTGCCCGGCACCACAGGAACATTCAAGCGTAAAGCAGTGTTAATCGCATTAGACTTGTTGCCCATAGTCTCCATACTGGCCACAGAAGGACCAATAAAATTGATACCATGAGAACGCACGAGTTCCGCAAAAGAGGAGTTCTCTGAGAGAAAACCAATGCCCGGGTGGAGACTGTCTACGCCTTCGTTTTCCGCAACATTGAGCACACTCCTGGCGTTCAGATAACTCTCATCAGGTGTGTTGCCACCAATACACACTACCGTATCTTGCTCGCCGAGCTGATCGACCGCGGCAGACTCCATATCTGGATCAGACTGCACCAATACCACCGACACATCACGTTGCTGAGCAATGCGAATCAGCTTGGCCGCAGTACACCCCCTGGCGTGGATGAGCACTTTCTTCACCGGTCGAATCAATTCTGAATCGGTGTACATGGGCCGATGTGCCACCACCACAGGTCTCTGGTCAGCGAAGCCGCCAGCCAATATCCTTCGAACTACAGCCTCGACAGTGTCGCTGGAAATCGGTATTTCAGCATCAACTTCACGTAAGTCATCATCTAATTGAGGTTGAAACGGATTCCGTACCAAGCCCTGCATTGCGCCTTCTGTCGCAGACAAGTAGTTGGCCAGAATTGACTTTAACGGTAAGTTTGAAGGCACTACGATTTGCCCGGCAAACGGCATACTGGTACCTGAAAAGTAGTAAGTTTGAACCAGCGGGTGGGTCACAAAACTAGCTTGAGCACCACCCGTGCAGTCACCGTAGCCGAACACGATAACCGGTAGATCATGGTCACGAACAAAACGGGTGATGCGATCGTTCACTGCAGCCATGGAAAATAGCGCGCCGGCACCCTCCTTTGTCTGCATTCCACCAGATGAGATGAAACAAACGACCGGTAAATGTTGTTCTGCACATTCAACCAACAAACGACAGAATTTCTCTGCACTGGCCATATCAAAGGCACCCGCTTGGAAGGCAACGTTAGAAACAAGCACGCCAACACGGGTATTTTCACCATCCTGTTGGCCTTTAAATGTTCCGTAGCCAGCAATGATTCCACATGGCGGGAGCCCTTGGTTCAGGGCTCGCTCTATAGAAATTCTAAAACCTGGAAATGTACAAGGATCTGAACTTAACAAATCATCAAAACGACTTTCGAAATCGTCAAAGAATCTATCTACGATATCTTCGTAGCTGAACCTGTTCTGGTTTTTGTTGGCACGCAATACGTTTTGCATTAACAAATCGTTGTAGGCCATATTCAGTCGGTTCCAAAAATCTTTACGACGGCCAATATTTTTAGGCGCAATACGACCTTGATAAGCCTTGCCGTCTCTTTCGGAAGCAATGTATGAACTGAGCAAACTATCAAATAAATGTGTAACCACCACAAACAGTGCATCAGCAAGGTGTGGAAAGCTGAGCTTTTTCCATTCTTCGACTTGACGGAAAAACTCACTACCTTTCGGCATTTTCTGCACACCCAGGAACCAATCAAAAATTTGTTCGCGTAATTGCTCTACACTTGGCGTTGACGAATCTTTAACCGAACCCAGGGTCAGCCCTGATTTAGCCAAGTTGATTGTGGTTGCGATTAGCTGTGCAAGCGATTCTTCTGACAATGCCTGTGCCGACTGAGCTTCTGCAGCAATGGAGTCGAGGTTGGCGATGATTTGATCGTAAACAGAATCAAATAACAGCAAGCTTTCGCATTCTCTTATGAAATCTACGCGCAATTCCTCGTCTAGAAGCACATCAAGCACGGTCATATCGCTCAGGGCGACAGGTTTACCGGCATCATCTGGCGCTTGTATTTGGGTAGACAGTTGCGTCTGCAGTAACGCCCGATTTGCTTGAACGTCACTCATGCCGCTGACGCCTACCAAACTTGATCCAGTAATGGCGAAGTTGAGTTCAGCGGTGATTTGCTTGGCTAGAAAAACATCGGACTTATCCTCTATCCAATCACCGTTTAATAGTTTCTTTCCTTCGTAGGTAAAGCGCGCACGCAACGGCTCTCTTAATTGCGCATTTGCGGATAAAGCCCCAATCAGTGCGCGCGGATCCTTGATGTCAGATATCTTGATGATCTGCCGCGTGTCATGGGGATTGTGCAAATACTCGCGCAAGGCACGCAAATTACCTATCGCTTCACCTTTCCAGCGGTTGTACAAAAATACACCTACGCTAGAAAGTAAGGTGGCACGCGCGTCTTCATAGTTTTGCTTCGGCTCTCCGAAAATAAACTGAGCGATACGACCACGTTCATCGTGTAACGCTTGACGTTTTTCATTGTAGTTACGCCAAGCCTTCGACAAAGAGTCTTCGTAGACTATTTTGTCTGGGTCTTGCAGCCAGTTTAGAAACGTCTGACGACGCTCTCTATCTGCTCTGATATGCAACTCGCCAGCAGGCATTTCTTTATCTGCTAGTCGACCGTACTGCTGAGTTGTGGTTGCTTTGATGCGCTTACGAACTTGCAAATATCGCAAGTAGCGGTAAGCAACTCCGAATACGTTAAGATATTCGGTGGGTGTTTTAGTTAGCTTCAGCGACGCACTTTTTTGCATAGCTTGCAGCTGCGGTGAAGGATTCAAGTAACGCTGCAAGCTCTGCCGATAGTGATCCATTATGTATGGATTTTCTGCAACAAACTCTTGCACACGCGTTTCAATATTTTTAATACTCCCCACAATAGCCTTACACAAATTCTCCACTTGTTCAGGGCTATCGGCCGGGGTGTAGTCGACAATTCCGTCTAGGTTTCCTTGGGCATGCAGTTCGAACGGTGACAAGCCAACGTACTTTGCACATTCCTGCCATGAGAGGTTTAAGCGACGAGCGATATTAGACAAGGCAAGCGGTTGTATGGTGCTAAACACGCCATCTCTTAAAGACAATATCATGTTGCTGGCCGCCAGCGGTATCGCCCCACCGGAATAACCTAGCCCATAGATGACTCCAATATTGGGAACATCCACATTGCTCATCTCGGCTATCAGTCGCGAAATGCTGTGCGCCTGATTGTTGGCGTTAGCTTCTTCTTTCGCATCCGCGCCTGGCGTATCCATAAAAGTCACAATAGGCATGGAACGCGCAGAACACAGCCCTGCAAATTTTGCGGCATGCAGATGATGAGCCGGTCCCCACGAACCCATTTCGTGAGTTCTGTCTTGGGCAACAAAGCCAATCAAACGATCACCCTGATCGCCGAAATTCATGACAATTCTGGCTTCGTAATAAGGTCCATCGCTGAACTCTTCCACCACCTTGCCAAGCACACGTATAATCTGCGGCGCTGGTGTTCTCGATTGATCCTCAGCAGGCGTCACTACAGCTTCGATGTAGGCATCGATATCTAGGTTGGCCAGCACTTCATTTTGTCGATCTATCTGAACCTGGCTCAACAAGCCCGGCACCGGCTCCTGTTCCTGTTCCTGAGCGACACTGGGAAACAGCGAGAAGTCCTTTGCTAAACTTTCGGCAATTAGGTAGAGCCGATCACCTTCAACGAGTTGTTTTTCCACGATTTTTTTCTTGCTGTAGAATGGCGGTACTGTAGCTAGTTCAATCTCAGAAAACTAGGGAACCTCTGATAAAGTCTCAAAATCTCAGAGCAACTGGCTCCCAGGCTGGCAAGCTGTCATGCTCTTTGACACGACGGAATATTTGTAAAAAAACATGAAACTAAATTGCGCTGTGCTAACAATTTCAGACACAAGAACCCTCAAAGATGACAAATCTGGGGCTTGGTTAGAGGAGAATATAACCTCTGCAGGGCACTTTGTGGGCCATCGAAACATTGTCCGCGATGACATATATGCTATTCGCGCACTGCTTTCCGTGTGGATCGCAGACGAGAATGTACAAGCCATAATCACCACCGGCGGCACCGGGTTCACCGGCAGAGACAGCACCCCAGAAGCGGTTAAGGTCTTGTTTGATAAGGAAATTGAGGGCTTCGGAGAACTTTTTCGACAAATTTCCTACGATGAAATAGGTTCTTCTACTATCCAATCTCGCGCCATCGGTGGACTCGCCAACGCCACCTTGATCTTTTGCCTACCCGGCTCAACAAATGCAGTGCAAACCGGTTGGGAAAAAATTCTTCAAAACCAGCTCGACATCAAATTTAAGCCTTGTAACTTCGTAGAACTCCTACCCCGCTTTAATGAAAAGTAGCATCGGCGAAAATAGCCCGCTATTGGGTTAATTCAAATTCAAATAAGGTCCCGGAGTGCGGTAGAATTCACTCCATCAAAAAGAGGACCCAAGTTTTGAGCGAAGTGGTATATATAGTGGGTGCAGCCCGTACACCTGTCGGTAGTTTTCAAGGGCGTTTAGCTCCCAAAACTGCGCCGGAACTTGGCGCTCATGCGATCAACGCCGCCCTCCAGTTCGCCGGCACAGCCCCAGAGGCTGTCGACGAAATCATATTCGGCAACGTCATCAGCGCGGGTTTGAAGCAAGCCCCGGCACGCCAAGCCATGCGTATTGCCGAATTGCCCGATGCATGCGGTGCAACCACCATCAATAAAGTCTGCGGGTCAGGCATGAAAGCGACCATGCTTGCAGCAGACCTTATTCGCGCCGGGAGCGCCCAAACCGTCGTCGCGGGCGGCATGGAAAGCATGAGTAATGCACCTTACCTATTAGCCAAGGCACGTTCTGGACTTCGAATGGGTCACACCGCCATGCAAGACTCGCTCTTTTTAGACGGTCTTGAAGATGCAGAAACCGGAGCATCCATGGGCGCATTCGCGCAAAAAACAGCGGATGATTATCAACTCACCCGGCAAGCCATGGATGCCTACGCTATTGAATCTGTACAACGCGCCCGCACGGCTATCGAACAAGGTTCTCTCGCCAGCGAAATCTCCGCGATCCAAGTGGGCGACACATGGGTGTCTGATGATGAACAACCGGGCCGAGCCAAATTGGAAAAAATCCCCAAGCTACGACCCGCATTTAAAGCAGACGGCACCATTACCGCTGCAAATTCGTCCTCAATTTCCGATGGCGCTTCGGCCTTGGTTTTGACCTCCGAATCTGCCTTGCAGGGACGTCAACCACTGGCAAAAATTATCGGCCATGCTACCTACTCTATTCACCCTACCGAGTTCACAATCGCGCCGGTGGGTGCCATTAACAAACTGGTGCAGAACATTGGTTGGGACTTGCACGAGGTAGATTTGTTCGAAATAAACGAAGCTTTTGCCATGGTGACAATGCTGGCGATTCAAGAATTGAAATTAGACCACCACAAAGTGAACGTATTTGGCGGCGCCTGTGCCCAAGGCCATCCCATTGGCTCTACCGGTAGTCGGCTGATTGTCACGCTGGCTCATGCCCTTAAAAACCAAAATAAAAAGCGCGGTATCGCTGCGCTTTGCATTGGTGGCGGTGAAGCGACTGCCATTGCGTTGCAGCGATCGTGAACCGACTCCCCGTAATGATCGGCTTCGGGGGCATTAATCCGGCCGGACGAGTGTCCTTTGACCACGCCTATCGCAGGCTTGTCATCGACAAGCTTGAGCAGTCAAAACAAGACAGCACTTACGAAAGTTTAGCTGCCCTGATGCGCCTCGATAATTTGCAGAACAATGATTTAAGCGCTGCATCGCAAGCAGGTCGCCAACATATACGTGACCATACGCTGATTCGCCGCATAGAACTGTATGACCCAGACCGAGTAGCTTGGCAAAGTTCCGCAGAACTTAAAGGTGCGGAGAACAATCCGTTAACCTTCGTTCTACCCAAGCGCCAACTGCCCGAATCAGTTCCGCCCTCATGGCAAGTCAGTGCTATCAATGAGCATGAGGTTCGGGTCGTGTGCAGCGATTCTATGCGCGTATTGTTCCCAGAGCAGCGCCCGGCGAAAGTAACCAGCGCCGGCCAATTGCCTTCCGGTTTCGACCCCAGCGCACTGTATGCGAGTCGCAATCACCCGCGCGGCCTACAACTTGCGGTTTATGGCGCCTCGGACGCCATACAGTCTACTGGTTTTAGCGTAGGTGAACTAAAAACCATGGTCCGTCCTGATCAAATTGCTGTGTATTCTGGCAGTGCAATGGGTCAGCTCGACAACGAGGGCTACAGCGGATTACTGCAAAACCCCATGGTAGGAAAACGCCCCACTGCAAAAAACTGCGCCCTTGGGTTACCCGAAATGCCAGGGGATTTTGTGAATGCCTACGTTTTGGGCTCGGTGGGCGAAACAGCCGGTATTATTGGTGCATGTGCGACTTTTTTATACAACGTCAAACGCGGCTTGGATGAAATTCGGTCTGGCGAGAAACGTATCGTCATTGTTGGAAATTCCGAAGCCCCAATAGTTCCGCACGTTGTGGAAGGCTATCGGGTGATGGGTGCACTGGCCGAAGACGATGAACTCAAAGCCCTAGACGGATCCGAGTTTTGCGATAACCGACGTGCTTGTCGGCCGTTTTCATCTAATGCAGGGTTCACCGTCGCCGAAGCCTCGGTGTGGCTAGTGCTAATGGACGATGAGCTGGCCATACAACAAGGCGCTCGCATTCTGGGTTCGGTAGGTGCCGTGTTCGTCAATGCTGATGGCTACAAGAAGTCCATATCTGGACCAGGTATCGGCAACTATATTACCGCAGGCAAGGCCATGGCGGCAGCACGCGCCATATTAGGCGAAAAAACGCTCCGCCATAACACTTACATGCAAGCACATGGCACCGGTACGCCGCAAAACAGAGTAACCGAATCTCATATTTTTAACGAGTTGGCAAAAACATTTGGCATCGACTCATGGTTGGTTGGTGCAGTTAAATGCTACTTAGGCCACTCCATGGCCCCAGCAGGAGGCGATCAGCTGAGTGCCATACTGGGTGCGTGGACAGACGGTTGGATTCCAGGCATCAGCACGATTGACCACATCGCCACAGACGTACACGCCTCAAATTTGAATTTCCCAATGCAACATGTACAGATTGACCCAACGGCGACGCGTGGTGCTTTTGTCAATTCGAAAGGATTTGGCGGTAACAACGCAACGGGTTTGTTCCTCTCACCACACCAAACTATTGAGATGCTGACTTCGCGATGGGGTAAGCAAGCAATGACAGCGCATCGCCAGGCCAATGAGCCAATCGCAGAGCAAGCCCACGCCTACAACACTGGTGTGGACGTTGGAAAATTTCCACCCATTTATGAATTTGGTAAAGGCGTTCTAGAAGGCAACGACCTTAAGCTTGAAGCTGATCAAATAGTGATTCCTGGTTTCGCCAACCCAATCAATCTAGATTTGAAAAACCCCTACACCGACATGATGGGGTAGTCGATAACCCCCCATCACCTGAAAGGAGTACTAGTGTATTACCTCTTGTCGCCTTTCCATTTGTGCCGCTTTCGCTTCAGCTTTGGCCTTCAAACTGTCGATCGAGCAGTTCTGGGCACATTCCAAATAGGCATATCGCGCCGAGGTATAAGCGCCAAGTTGCTGCCAAAATTCGCCTCGCTCGAAGTGTAGCGTAGAACAGGTTTCCACATGACTTCCCGCCAGGGCAAACTGAAGGTCTACTAGTTCCAGCGCTCTTGACCAATCATGCTGCTGCAGACTCAATGCCTTCAAATTATTCAACATGCGCAATCCCAGAGCTCTGGGGGTGGCTATCTTTGTCGCCTCTAACGGATCATCTAAGCCTGAAGGGTCTAACACTTGCATTTGCACCGGATCAATTAACTGATTGTCGACTCGCACCAAAAAATGACCCGGATAATTGATTCCATGCGCCACCAACCCTATCCGCCGAGCAGCTTCAATAATGATCACTGCCAATGAGATCGGAATACCCGAGCGACGCGCTATAACCCATTGTAAATTGCTGTGCTGCGTGCCGATGACCTGGCGACCGCCCCCGCCAAACCCTGCCTTGCTGAGCCCTTCAAGCAGGTGCTGAACGTCTGCAGCGTCGGTCGTGACAATGTCATCTAACAATGCCGACAACTGATTTCTTGTTTCATCGCGATTGACTCGCGAATCTATGACTTGGCTTACGGTCAGGGCAATTTCAGTTTCAGTGTCCGCTTGCTGGCTAAGTTCTTTTAGTCGTGCAGCAAACTCAGTTAAAGAATCATCCAAGACGAAGTAACTTCCTAAGAAAGTAGAGAATCAACCGCATGAATCAACTCTTGACGCGCAAACGGCTTGGCTAAGGTTGCATTGGCGCCAATGAATCGAGCTGTTTCAAGGTAATCGTTAGGTCCGAGTCGGCCGCCACCTGATATGGCAATAATAGGTAGCTTGCTGAATTTTCGACGAATGTCCGCGATGGTTTCTAGACCTTCTTTTTCCGGCATGATGAGATCTGTAATCACTAGGTCAAACGGGTCGTTGAAGACACAATCCACTGCCTGCTTGCCATTTTCGGCTACGGTCACACTATGGCCTTCCATGCGCAGCATCTCGCTCATGACATCCAATACAGATGCATCGTCATCAACAACTAATATTGAACTCACTGGTTCTCCCGGTTTGTTGAATATGGCGGGGATAATGTACGTCTAAAATACGCGCCCTTTAGAATGTTAGTACAGAACCATACTCTTGCCATTACCCAGCGGGGTCACTATGTCAGTTACTTACGACATTGCAACCACTCAATTGGTAATTTAGTGTTCGCGGGTCTTGGTGAACTTGATATCAGGCCAGCGTTCTTGCGTCAGATTCAAATTTGCGCGGCTGGTCGCTAAGTAGGTTAAGTAGCCGCCGCCGTCTATGGCTAGGTTTTGTTGTTGCTTATTGCGGAAATTCGCCATCATTTTCTCGTCATCACAACTGACCCAACGCGCAGTGTACAAATTGGCCTCTTCCCAGATACATTCTGCTCGGTATTCATCTCGCAACCGATAAGCCACCACATCAAACTGCAGAACCCCCACTGCCCCCACCACAATTTGGTTCTTGGTCAACGGCTTGAACACTTGCGTGGCGCCTTCTTCCGCCAACTGCTGCATGCCTTTATCAAGCTGCTTCGTTTTCAGCGGGTCTTTCACACGTACTCGGCGAAACATTTCAGGGGCAAAATTTGGAATGCCTTTAAATTTGAGAATTTCACCTTCTGTGAAAGTGTCACCTATTTGAATGGTGCCATGATTATGCAGCCCGATAATATCGCCAGCAAAAGCTTGCTCTGTTTGTACGCGATCGCCGGCCATAAAGGTAACTGCGTCTGTTATTTTGACCTGCTTGCCAAGACGTTGATGAAGTAAGCGCATACCCTGGGTGTACACGCCCGAGCATATCCGTAAAAATGCGATCCGGTCCCGATGCTTTGGGTCCATATTGGCTTGGATTTTAAACACGAAGCCAGTAAATTTGTCTTCGGTTGGTTGCACAACTCGAACATCGCTTTGCCGAGGTTGAGGCTCAGGCGCATTTTTCACAAAACCATGCAGCATCTGGTGCACGCCAAAATTACCCAGTGCTGTGCCGAAGTAAACTGGCGAAAGTGTTGCACCTAAAAATTCTTGCCGATTGAAGCTATGGCTAGCACCCCGAACCAACTCAATTTCTCCAACATACTCATCATAATCTGCGCCAAGCAATTGTTTGGCTCCTTCACTGTGTAACCCATCAATGACTGGATAGGCATAGGCATGATGGCCATGCCCTTGCGCATAAGTGATTATTTTATCGGTGGCCAAATCGTATATGCCCTTAAAGCGTCGCCCCATCCCCAGGGGCCAATTCATCGGCGCGCACTCGATCTGGAGAATGTCTTCGATCTCATCCATCACCTCGATGGGATCACGAACCTCACGATCAAGTTTGTTAATAAAGGTAACGATAGGCGTATCGCGCAGTCTACAAACTTCCATCAGTTTGATCGTGCGAGGTTCAACCCCTTTAGCGCCATCAATCACCATAAGGGCGGAATCCACCGCTGTCAGCGTTCGATAGGTATCCTCGGAAAAGTCTTCATGCCCCGGCGTATCGAGCAAGTTAACAATCCTATCCTCATAGGGAAATTGCATCACCGACGTTGTCACCGATATGCCCCGCTCTTGCTCCATGGTCATCCAGTCCGAGGTGGCGTGGCGATCAGATTTTCGTGACTTCACGGTACCCGCCAACTTTATCGCACCGCCGAACAACAACAACTTCTCGGTTATCGTGGTTTTACCGGCGTCTGGATGGGAAATTATCGCAAAGGTACGACGATTCAGTGAGGCAGAATTAGACATGCAGACTACGATTAAAAAACCAGGCCGCAGTATAGTGACGATGAACTATTCAGCAAGACAATGACGCAACAAATCTAGCGCCATAACTAAGGCATCTTCACGCCCACTATCGCTGGGGTAATAATCTTTGCGCCGTCCAATCTCAGCAAAGCCTAAGGTTTGATATAAATTTATCGCAACTAGATTACTCGGCCGAACTTCTAAAAACAGCGTTTGCGCACCTAAAATTTCTGCCCGTTTCACGATCTGTCTGACAAACAACCTACCCAGGCCTTGGCTTTGTAAATCTCTTCGTACACAGACATTTAGCAAATGGGCCTCCCCTGCTGCCGCTGTGAGCACACTATGGCCCACGATGATGCCGTCCCTAGACATGACGCGACAGTCGTAGCCCGAGCGCAGGCAGTTTTGGAAAATACCCAAGGTCCAAGGAAATACGTATGAACGAAATTCGATCTTAAGCACTTGCTCCAGATCAATTTCATGCATCTCACGAAAGATTATTCGACGTTGCGTAACAGTTGCCATAGCTGTTTCTTCTGAGCGAAATCAGAGACACACCTTGATATCACAGGCACATCGATAAGGGGCACACTGAAATTTTCCAACCAAGGTCTGGTTTGCTCAGCCAACTCTTGAGATATGGCTATCCAGTTTCCAGTCGCCGTCTGGTTTTTTTCTACAAATGCTTTGAAAGCACCTTGAGGTGTACCTGTGGAGGAAGCCAGTTGTGGCCACCGAAATTGTCCCCAACGAGTCAGCGTCTTTTTACCCCTACGCCAATCCATGAAGGTCAAAACATCTTTGGCAAATGGTCGAATCAGCCCTTCATCACCTGTATAGAGAAGTATGCCGCTAGCACTCGCAATCCAATTAAACTCGATGGCTGCAATTTTTGGTGCGATGGCTGCAATGTCTTCGCTTGATTCGTCCCTTACCCTTTCAGTAACCTCGTTTCTAACGAGTGTGGGCGTCTCATCCACTACATGGGGAACACCCCGAGCATACCAAACTTGGATGCCCATGGTTGCCAATAGGTGATGTTGCCTTGCTCGATCTGTAATGAGTTTTTCTCCGTCGTGGGGTTAACGCCCGCCATAGGGTAAAATTCTAACTCAAAATCGAGCAAAGACGGAAAATCCGATGCAGTATCAAACAGACGACGTGCGTATCACCGGTATGCAAGAAGTCATCGCTCCCCAAGAGCTGATGTCGAAGCTGCCGATAACCTCAGAGGCCTCGGCGCTAATTTTCACGACCCGACAAGCTATCACGGATATTGTGAATAAAACTGATCCTCGTTTGCTCGCGATCATCGGCCCTTGCTCAATTCACGACCCACAAGCGGCACTAGAATATGCGCGACGTTTGGCAGACAGCGCCAAGGCTTATGCAGAAAATTTGTTGATTGTGATGAGAGTCTATTTTGAGAAACCACGTACCACGGTAGGCTGGAAAGGACTGATCAATGACCCACATCTTAATAATTCTTATGACATCAACGCCGGGCTTGCCAAAGCGCGCTCCTTGTTGTTAGAAATTACCGAGCTTGGTCTCACCGCCGGCACTGAATATCTAGATCCCATTACACCTCAATACCTGGCTGATCTGGTGAGCTGGGGCGCGATAGGCGCGCGCACAACCGAAAGCCAAATCCATCGACAACTGGCTTCCGGACTGTCTTGTCCTATGGGTTTTAAAAACTCTACCGACGGCACGGTGCAAATTGCGGTAGACGCCATTAACTCTTCAGCGCACTCACATATCTTCTTGTCAGTCACTAAGGAAGGCCATTCAGCTATATTCTCCACCGCAGGAAATCCAGACTGCCATGTCATTTTGCGTGGTGGCACCCAAGGCACTAACTTCGACCCTCAAGCAATTGCTGATACTCAATCGAAGTTAGAAGCAGCGCAGATTCATACCGGCATCATGGTGGACATGAGCCACGCGAATAGTCCAAAAGATCACAACAAACAACTGCAAGTTTGTGCATCTCTTTGCGAACAGTTGAGCAATGGAAACAGCAATATTGTCGGCGTCATGGTGGAAAGCAATTTACATGCTGGCCGCCAGAGCCTACCTGAAAACCTCGAAGACCTAACCTACGGTCAAAGTATCACAGATGCCTGCATCGGCTGGGAGGATACGGAGCGCGTTCTAGCTGAACTCAATGAAGCTGTTGCGACACGCTGCGCCAACGAAACCATAACAACACCATAAACCACAGCGTGTATACCACTAAGTCTTCAAAGCCGTCCTTGGTCAGCCACCACAAATGAATCAACGCCAGCGTAATGGCGGCATAAATCAAGCGATGCAATAACCGCCAATTTCGACCTAACCTCCGCTGCCAACCACGAGTAGAAGTAACCGCCATAAGCAACAAACACGCTAGCGCCGACATACCGACAGTGATGTAGGGGCGCTCGAGTATTTCTACCCACATACCGGACCAATCGAACTCTAAGTAGAAGAACAGATAGGCCAGCAAGTGCATCACTACATAGGAAAAGGCAAACAGACCCACCATGCGACGCGTTCGTGCAAGCTCACGACTCTTCAATAACCGCCTTAAAGGCGTAATGCTAAACGCGAACAGTAAAATCCTTATGGACCACTCACCTAAATAGTGGACTATGGCCTCCCCAGGGTCAGCACCAAGCGCAGAGCCAGGTTGCTGCAGCTCTAAACTGATCTGCCACCCTAGCCAACACAACGGCGCAACAAGGCAAGCAAAGACTATCGCCTTAACAAACTTGTTGAGTGCGACCACTAGAAATTTTTGGCGAGATTCATACCACTATACAAACTAGCTACTTCGTCAGCATATCCATTGAAGGGTAGGGTTGGGCGTCTATTCGGATTAAATAGACTACTGGGAAGACGGCGTTCGCTGGCTTGGCTCCAGCGGGGATGAGACACCGCCGGATTCACATTGGCGTAAAAGCCATACTCGTTGGGTGCCAACAAATTCCAGGTATTGCGTGGCTGTCGTTTGGTGAAACGAATGCTAACAATCGACTTAACACTCTTGAACCCATATTTCCAAGGCACAATAAGTCTCCAGGGCGCTCCATTTTGATTCGGCAGCTCTTTACCAAACAAACCAACCGCCATAATCGACAGTGGATGATACGCCTCATCCATTCGAAGCCCTTCAACATAGGGCCAGTCAATGCTCGAAAATATGCCTCGTTGACCAGGCATTTCGCTTGGCCGCACCAGTGTTTTGAATTCAACATACTTGGCATTGCCGTTAGGCTCAAACTGTTGCAGTATTTCTTTCAATGAAATGCCTACCCAAGGCACCACCATAGACCACGCTTCAACACAGCGAAACCGATAGATTCGTTCTTGCCTATCGAGCCCAGCGACGATGTCTTCAAAGGCAAATTTTCCAGTTTTCTTGGCTTCGCCGGACACATTCACGGTCCAAGGATCAGTAGTCAACTGATGGGCGTTTTTAGCAGGATCACTCTTATCTGTACCAAATTCATAAAAATTGTTGTAACTGGTAACAATACGCTCAGGGGTGATGTCATCGTTGCTTTGTAAGCCAGCATTCGCGTGCGATCCGAATGACAAGCCAGCGCCGGCGATAACACCCTGCTGAACAAATTTTCTGCGAGTTAGGTATATAGATTCGCTGGTGATTTCGCTGCTGCGAATTTTCGGTACTTTGCGAGTCAACATGACGGGTCCTTTGGTTTTTGCACAGGGTTAGAGCGAGGATACGCGCCTTAGTTCCGTGAATTGGTTCCGCGAACTAGTCCCGTGATTTAACCCGGCGCCATAAATACTGTAACGGTCCGGAAATCGCATAGCCCACAGCCAACGTCAATAGGACTGTAGGCGGGTCTATCAACATTAGCGAAAAACCCAGCACCACGAACACGAGGGTGACGAAAGGCACACGTCCTTTGAAATCAATATTCTTAGGTGAGAAATACTCAAAATTAGAAACCATCAACAAGGCGACACAAACAGTCACGGCGGCCATAATTGCGGCGGCCAGCATGGATGGTTGACCACCCACATACTCGACCCATACCAAAATAGAACAGGCAATAAGGGCAGCCGCTGAAGGACTGGCGAGACCGGTGAAACTGGCGTTATCACCCTTGGTATTAAAGCGTGCCAAACGTAGAGCAGCACAAGCCATGTACACAAAAGTCGCAACCCAACCCGCCTTACCAAGACTAGATAAGCCCCAAGAAAACGCCACCAAGGCCGGTGCTACACCAAAGGCCACCATATCTGACAGGCTATCGTACTGCGCGCCGAACTCACTTTCGGTGTGGGTGATGCGAGCAACCTTGCCATCTGCCGTATCCAGCGCAATGGCAACAAAGATGGCGAGGGAGGCTGGAAGGAAATCACCATTCATACCAGCGACGATGGCATAAAAGCCAGCAAACAAAGCACCGGTAGTGATGAGATTAGGTAGCAGAAAGATACCGCGGCTGCGAAATTTTTCTCGGCGCGAGAGTTTTGGCTTTTCTTCCGGCCCAGCCGGAGTCCCGTCCGGAACGTGGGCTTCGCCTACCCCTCCATCTACCGATTTCAGATGTTTGTCATCGCGTTCAGTCATAACCTTGGCGCGGTTCGAAAAGACGCTAGTTAACGTCTTTATCTACTAGGCGGTTTGCTTGAATCCACGGCATCATACCACGAAGTTTGGCGCCGACTTCTTCGATCTGGTGGCCTTGAGATAGACGGCGCATGGCTTTAATACTCGGCGCGCCGGCTTGATTTTCAGAGACAAATTCTCGCGCAAAACGTCCACTTTGAATTTCTTCTAAGATACGCTTCATCTCCTTCTTAGTTTCTGCGGTGACAATTCGCGATCCACGGGTCAGCCCACCGTACTCTGCCGTATTGGAAACCGAGTACCACATGTTGGCCACACCGCCTTCGTAGAATAAATCGACAATCAACTTAAGCTCATGCAGGCATTCAAAGTATGCCATTTCTGGCGCGTATCCGGCTTCAACAAGGGTCTCAAAACCAGCTTGAACCAATGCCGCTGCGCCACCACATAACACCGCTTGTTCGCCAAATAAGTCTGTTTCAGTTTCTTCGCGAAAATTGGTTTCAATGACTCCAGCACGACCACCGCCATTGGCAGACGCATAGGACAACGCAATATTTTTGGCCTGACCGGTGGCATCTTGCGCCACAGCGATGAGGCTTGGCACCCCACCACCTTCAACATAGGTAGAGCGCACGGTGTG